>DASVUT010000001.1:0-3132 GCA_036386955.1 Sphingomonas sp.
GGTATCGCTGCGGGGTCAGCCACCGCGGGCGGTGCCGCGAAGGGCGAGTTCCCGTCCGATGAATATGATCCACCGTTGGCCGCTGCGGCTACCGATTGCTGCGCCGTCGCCGCGACGCCGTTCAGCCCCCATGCGAGCGTCGCGCATAGCGCCGCCCCCCTACCCCATTTCATCGCGCTCTTCCCCCGAAGCTCGGCCGAATCAGCCCGGGGGCGACGCTAGCCGACGCTTGGAAGCGAGAAAAGAGTCCTTAACCCAGCGCCTTCTTCAGCAGCTCGTTGACCACCCCCGGGTTCGCCTTGCCGCCCATTGCCTTCATCGTCTGCCCGACGAAGAAGCCGAATAGCGCGACCTTGCCGCCGCGATAGTGTTCCAACTGCGCCGGGTTCTTCGCCAGCACATCGGCGATGATCGCCTCGATAGCACCGGTATCGCTGGTCTGCTTGAGCCCGCGTTCCTCGACCACGGCGGCTGCGCCCTGGCCGGTGTCCAGCATCACCTCGAAGACCTGCTTGGCAAGGCTCCCCGACAACGTCCCGTCGGCGACCAGCGACAGCAGCTCGGCCGCCTGCGCCGGAGTCACGGGCGAATCCTCGATCCCGCGCCCCAACCGGTTGAGCGCGCCGAACAGTTCGGACGTGACCCAGTTCGCCGCCGGCCCCGGCTTCACGCCGGTATCGAGCAGCGCGTCGAACCAGCGCGCCGCCTCGACCTCGGCGGTCAGCACGGTCGCCTGGTACGGCGTCACCCCACCCGCTTCATAACGCCGCCGCTTGGCATCGGGCAGCTCGGGGAGCGACGCGGCGCATTCGGCGAGGAAGGCGTCGTCCAGCTCCAGCGGCAACAGATCGGGATCGGGGAAGTAGCGGTAATCATGCGCATCCTCCTTCGATCGCATCGATCGCGTCGTGCCCGTGTCGGGGTTGAACAGCCGCGTTTCCTGGACGATCCGCCCGCCGCCCTCGATCACCTCGACCTGCCGCTTCGCCTCATGCTCGATGGCGGCCATGACGAAGCGGATCGAGTTGACGTTCTTTGTCTCCGTCCGCGTGCCCAGTTTGTCACCGGGCTTGCGGACGCTGACGTTTACGTCGGCGCGCATCGATCCCTGGTCCATATTGCCGTCGCATGACCCGACATAGCGCAGGATCGACCGCAGCTTGGTCAGATATGCGCCGGCCTCCGCGGGCGACCGCATATCGGGGCGGCTGACGATCTCCATCAGCGCGACGCCCGAGCGGTTGAGGTCGACATAGCTGCGCGTGGGATGCTGATCGTGCATCAGCTTGCCCGCGTCCTGTTCGACATGGATGCGCTCCACGCCGATCGTCTTGCCGCTCGCGTCGGGGTTCTTGTCGTCCAGGCTGATCTCGACCGCGCCCTCGCCCACCAGCGGGTGATAAAGCTGGCTGATCTGATAGCCTTGCGGCAGATCGGCGTAGAAGTAATTCTTGCGGTCGAACCGCGACCATCGATTGATCTGCGCCTCGATCGCCATGCCCGTGCGCACCGCCTGACGGATGCATTCGCGGTTGGGCACCGGCAGCATGCCGGGCATCGCCGCATCGACCAGGCTGACCTGCGTGTTCGGCTCCGCCCCGAATGCCGTCGCCGCGCCCGAAAAGAGCTTGGCGTTGGAGGTGACCTGCGCATGCACCTCAAGCCCGATAACGACCTCCCAGTCGCCGGTTTCGCCACGGATGCGATAGTGCGTGTCGGTCATGGATGCGTCTCTGGCGTGATCAGGGAAAGGTCGGGAAAATAGCGACGGTAGAGCCGCGGATCGCGGGTCAGCAAAGGAACGTCCAGGGTCAACGCGTGCGCACCGATCAGGAAGTCGGGCAAGACGCGCGCATTCTCACTGGCCGTCCTCACGAGGCGAAAGGCCTGGAAGCGCTTACCCGCTACGAAAGCGCTAACCACATCAAGCGGCTGTATGGTCAGACTCAGTCGATCCATCTTTTCGCGAAATGTCACAGCGGATCATTTCGCCAGGGGCGAATGAAATCCATATACGCGTCGGTCGACCCGAACCCAGTCTTGACCGTACCGGCCACCGACTCGATCGTCGCTCGAACACGGGCCAGTCGCTCATCGCGCGTTTCCTGCTCGGCCAGGCGCAATACCACGACCTCTCCTCGATCATTCAGTCCGACCGTGACATCCCGTCCCGGCACCAGGCCCCCGGCACGGCGCACATCCTCCGGGATCATCACCTCGCCAGCAGGAGACATTTCGACCACGGAAGAAGCGGTCACCCGCGTTTGGGCATTCATGGTCTCACCTCGCGCAATCAACCATCTCTGACTTCACCACCACGCCTCGGGCCGAGCCACAAACCCCGCCCGCTGTTCGATCGCCAACCCGGCGTTCAGCACCCCCTGCTCGTCCAGCGCCCGCCCGATCACCTGCAGACCCAGCGGCAGCCCGTGCTTGTCCAGACCACCGGGCACGCTCATCGCCGGCAACCCGGCCAGCGATGATGGCACGGTGAACACGTCGTTGAGGTACATCGCGATCGGATCGTCCGACTTCTCCCCCAGCGCGAACGCCGCGCTCGGCGCTGTCGGGGTCAGCAGCAGGTCGCACTGCGCCCAGGCCTGCTCGAAATCGCGCGCGATCAACGTGCGGATCTTCTGCGCCTGCGTATAATAGGCGTCGTAGAAGCCTGCGGACAGCACATAGGTGCCGATCAGGATGCGCCGCTTCACCTCCGCCCCAAACCCATCGGCACGCGTCGCGGCGTACATGTCCTGCAACCCCGCGCCCTCGGGCAGATCGCGCAGGCCATATCGGACGCCGTCATACCGCGCGAGGTTGGACGAGGCCTCCGCCGGCGCGATGATGTAATAAGCCGGCAGCGCATATCTGGTGTGCGGCAGCGAGACCTCGACGATCTCGGCCCCTGCGTCACGCAGCCATTCGATCCCCTGCTGCCACAGCGCATCGATCTCGGCGGGCATGTCGTCGACGCGGTATTCCTTGGGGATTCCTACGCGCTTGCCCGTCAGGTGCGGCGTCAGCCCCGCCTCCCACCGCGGCACGTCGAGCGGCAAGGATGTCGCGTCGCGCGGGTCGAACCCCGCCATCGCTTCGAGCATGATCGCGCAGTCGCGCACGTCGCGCGCCATC
>DASVUT010000002.1:0-5991 GCA_036386955.1 Sphingomonas sp.
GTCGCGCATCGCCTTGGATGTGCCCGTCTTCGCCGCCGCCCAGACCGGGAGCCGCAGCGCCGAATCCATCCCGAACGTGCCCGCGCGCGCGCGGGCGTCCGCCATCATGTCGCCAACGATCCAAGCCGCCTGCGGGCTCAGCACCTGCCGCGCCGCGCCAACGGGTGCATTCGCGACCATCCGGAGCGGCGACCACGCGCCGCCGTTGGCCAAGCTCCGATACGCGGCGACCTGCTCCATCAGCGTAACCTCAGCCGATCCCAGCGCCAACGAGAAGCCGTAATAGCCGCCATCCTCCACCAGGCCGCGATAGCCCGTATCCCACAAGCGATCGCGAAACGGCTCGACGCCGACCAGCAGCAATGTGCGCACCGCCGGCACGTTCAGCGACCCGGCCAGCGCGGTACGCGCCGACACCGGGCCCTTGAACGCCCGGTCGTAATTCTGCGGCACGTACAGCCCGGACGCAGTGTCCAGTTGCACCGCGCTGTCGTCCAGGATCGACGCCGGGGTCAGATAGCCGCGCTCGATCCCCTGCGCGTAGAGGAATGGCTTCAGCGTCGATCCCGCCTGGCGAAAGGCACTGGCACCATCGACCGACGGCGATGTCGATGCGCCGCCGATCCCGCCGACATAGGCCAGCACATCGCCCGATCGATTATCGACCACCACCACCGCGCCGTCGCGCGCACGCGTGCCGCCTAGCCCAACCAGCTGGTGGCGCAGCGCGGCGCGCGCGACGCGCTGTACGTCGCGATCGAGCGTCGTGCGCACGCGTATCCCTGCGCGCAACAGAAGCCGGTCGGACAGATGGGGAGCCAACCCGGGATCGAGCTGCAGACTACGCGTCGCGGCGAGCATCGACGCCGCCCCCGCGCTCAACCGCGCACAGGCGTTGGGTGCACCCGCACAGGCCCGCCGCGCCACGCCCGCGGCGTCCGCACGCGGATCGGGCAATAGCGCGGCGAGCAGCACCGCGTCGTCGCGCGACAGGCTGCCCGGCGTCTTGCCGAACAGCGACAGGGCGGCCGCGCCGATGCCCTGCGCCTCGCCGCGATACCCGGCCAGGTTCAGATACGCCTCCAGGATCTGCGGCTTGGTCCAGCGCGTCTCGATAGCGGCCCCGGCGCGCATCTGGCGCAGCTTGTCGCGCCACCCGCGCGTCCCCGGCCGCGCCAGATCGGGCGACAGGAACCCGGCCAATTGCATCGTCAGCGTGCTCGCCCCGCGCGATCGTGCGCCGCTCATCCGCGCACGTACCGAGCCCGCTACCGCCCACCAATCGACGCCGCCATGGCTCCAGAACCGCCGGTCCTCAGCGGCAACTAAGGCGGTCGGAACGGCGGGAGCGACATGCGCGATCGGCGTCCAGGCGAGTCGTCGGACGGCGAAATCCACCCTGGCGCTGTCGATCAGCACGCCGTGTCGATCGTACAACCACGCCTCGGACGGCCGCCACGCGCGGCGGACCTCCTCATACGATGGCAGGGCTGGGGGTCGGGTGAGGAGGTCGAGCGCGAGCGCGAATAGCAGCGTGACCCCAGCGAGGATCGCGAGCCTCACCGGGGCCCCACCTCCACCGGCGCGTTCGGAACCGCCGCGCGCACTGCGGGCGAATACATCGCTTCGACCCGCGTCGGGGGCAGCACGAACCGTCCCGATCCGTTCAGCCGCACTGCATAGGACACCGTCGTCCGTCCGCGTGGCAGCCAAGCGAAATACCCACGCCAGCTCCCTCGTGCCCGCTCGACATAGGCCGGCGATACACCCTCGCGCTCGCCTCCTTCGCCCAACATCGCCGATTGGCCGCCCAGATCGCCGATCGCCGCGCCGCCCGCGGGCACCGGATCGTCGACCACAACCCAATTGCGCTCGGCGCTCGCATCGATGGTGAGCGTCACCCGCACGACGTCACCGCGCGTCAGCCGCCCCGGATGGCGCACCTGCACCGGCGCGACCGAGCGCGACAGCCGGTATCCGGCAAAGAGCGGCTGGGCCAGCGGCACCGCCGCGCGCACGGTCACCGTGGCCCAAGGCCCCGCGCCTCCGCTCTGGCGCAGCACCAGCGGTGCGCGCGCCAGGGGCAGCGACACGGTCCGCGCGTCGCCCGCCAGCGGCCAGGCATGCGACACATTCGCGCGCGCCAGCGACAGCATCGTGGTTCCGCTCACCGCCTCGCGCGGATAGACCCTTGCGAACGCTCTTGCCGCGACGGCACCCCAGGCGTTGGCGGGTGTCGTGTCCCAATGCCCGCGCACCTGGCGCAGCGTCGCGCCTGTCATCATGCGCGGTGCGTCGCTCTCCCAGCCCGGCCGCCCGAGCGTCGCCAGCACAGCTTTCAAGGCCGCCTCGTCGCCCGATTGCATCAGCCACCACGCCGCGCGGTCCTGATCGACCAGGTCGAGCCTCGTCCCCTCGAACACCAGCCGCGAGCGAAGCACCGCTTCCGCGTTCCGGCGCAGCGCGGGCGCATTGGCGAGCCCGGGGATGCGATCGAGCGCGACGAGATAATCGGTGAGTGCCGAGGTCGGCATCACGGTCGCCGGCATGCCGATCTGCCCCAACATCGCCGGCGTCGCCGCGCCTGCGCGGGCCAGCGCCGCCAGTGCCGCGACGCGCTGCAACCGCACGTCGCCATAAGTCTCGCGCCGAAGTCGTCCGTCGAGCACTGCGCCCAAAGCATCGATCATCCGCTGACGCTGGGCGGCCGGGATCGGCAGCCCTGCCTCGCTGGTCAGCGACAGGACATAAGCGGTCAGCGCCTCCGACCCTTCCAGCGTCTCTCCCGGGAAGTAACGCAGCAGCCCGTCCGCTGCCTGATAGGTCGGCATCTCGCCCGCCAGCCGATCCCAACCCGCGCGGTCCCCCAGCACCACGATGCGTGACAATCGCTGCTCGAAACACTGATAGGGGTACCCGGCCATATAAGCCCGAACGCCGGCCAGCGGCGGCGCAAGGCTGTCGGTCAGCGCCACCTCGACGCTCCCGCGGTTCGGCAGCGCACCGGCCGGTGGCGCGATCATCAACTGCGATGCGTCACCAACGCGCAGCAACGATGCCGCCCATGCCTCGATCGGGACCGCGGGCACCACATCCTGCGACACGCTGACTTGGTCCGCCGCGCGGCCATCGGCGCTGGTCGCGCTCACCTGCCACCTCAGCGTGTCCAGCCCCGCAGGCGCGGTCAGGTTCCAAGCTACCGGAGCCGCGCCGCCCGCCGGGATCGTCACCGTCAACGGCCTGCCCGTCGCGATGCCGGGGGCAAGGGTGACCCGCGCGGTGACCGTCATCGCGCGCGCCGAGCCGTTGCGGAGCGTGAAAGCGCCCGCGAACCGGTCACCTTCGCGGACCAGCGGCGGCAGCCCGGCATAGATGGTCAGGTCCTGCGCCGTCCGCACCGCCGTCTCGCCCGTTCCGAACAGCCCGGCACCCTCGCTCGCGATCGCCACCAGCTTGAACGACGACAGCGCATCGGACAGCGGCACCGCGACGCGCGCGCGCCCTTGCGCATCGAGCGGCACGCGCCCGCGCCACAACAGCACCGGCTGGAAGTTCTCGCGGTTCAGCGCCAATGCGTCGCCGCCGCCGCCGCCCGCCTCCACCGCCTTGCGCCCATAATGCCGCTTGCCGACCACCTGCATCTGCGCCGTTGCGGTCAGCACCGACAGGGGCCGCTCGCCCATCATGGCGTCGAGCACATCCCATGACGGGTTGGGCGCAAGCTGGAGCAGTGCTTCGTCCACCGCGACGAAGGCGACATCGGCGGTGCGGGCGGGTTGGCCATTGGGGCGCTGCACCGCGACCTGCACCTGCGCGGTTTCGCGCGGCGCGAACCGGTCGCGGTCGGCCTTGACCACGACCCGCAGCCGGTGCCCGTCCTGCCCGACCTTCAATTTGGCGATGCCCAATCGGTACGCGGGCTTGGCGAGGTCGACCAGAGCGGTCGGCGCTTGCCCCTCGGGCGGGCTCGACACCAGCCCCAGCGATCGCCCGATCCCGCGCATCCAGCTCCAAAAGCCGCTTTCCACACGCCCGCGCACGGCCATGACCGATATGAACACGTCGGGCGCATAGGATGCGGGCAGCTTCACCTCGACGACCGGGTCGCGCCCGCTCAGGGTCGTGACGTAGCTCGCTATCACCCCTTCGCGTTCGACCGTTACCAGTGCAGTGGCCTCGCGGAACGGCATCCGCACCTGAATCCGCGCGGTCTCTCCCGCCGCATAGCTGGTGCGTTCGGGCACCACGTCCATCCGGTCGCCATTGTCCCCGCCGAACCACCAATCATCATCGCCCGCCAGCCATACCGACCGGGTCGTGCGCGCCACACGTCCGTCGGCGTCCTTCGTCGTCACGACGGCATAGACCTCGCCCGAAACGTCTGCATCGATCGTGCACCGCGCCAACCCTTGCGCGTCGGTCGTGGCGCTGCAATCGGCGTCGATCCTGGTCGTCCTCATCCTGTTGTCATAGGCGTAGAACCCACCGATCAGCCGCCGCCGCGCGGTTAGGATCTCGCGGCTGTACAGCGCCACCGACAATCGTTGGCCCTTTATCGGTTTGCCTTGGAGGTCGAGCGCGACCATCTTCAGCCGCAGGTCGTCGGCCTTCATCAGCCATCCGTCGGTCGCGACGCCGATCTGCACCGCCGATGGCAGCACCGCGATCGTACGCGACGCGGTCAGCACCTCGCCATTGGCATCGCGGTAATCCATCTCGACCCGCATATCGGCCGCGACAGGAAGGTCGGGCACCTCGACGCTCGTCCGCTTCGCGCCGTCCGCTCCGAGTGTCGCCGGGTTCAATTGCATCGGCGGCAGTTCCGCGACCGGAGCTTCGTTGCCCGCGTCGAGCGGCGTCACGCCCTCGGCGATCGCCGCCCCGCCGAACGTGTAACCGGGCCAATCGGCAACGCTTTCGCTGCGCAGCGACCATCCGACGCGCAGGTCCACTGCCAGGTTCGATGCACCACCGCCGGACAGATAGCCGACGAACAGGTCTATCGGTAATGTTCCCGGCTTGGCGACCTTTGCCGGGCCGGTCACGCTCGCGCGCATCGTCGGCAGCTTATATTCGTCGACACGAAAGCTCTGCGTGCTGTCGATCACGCGGTCGTCCGCCTCGACCTGCATCCCGTAATCGCCCATCGGCGCGCCTGCGGGCACCCTCCAACTACTCTCGCCGCTACCCCCGCGGATCGTCAGCGGCATTTCGAACACGGTGCCCGATCCGCCATGCGTCAGCTTCAGCGTTCCCGAAAGGTCGGCGGGCACCGCAAACCCCGCACTGACCGGCCGGCGCAGCAGGTGCTTCATGTGGATCACCTCGCCCTGGCGGACGAGCGCGCGGTCGAACACGCTGTGCATCATCTCGCCCGCGACCGCGTAGCCATAGGGCAGGTCGAAATCATACGGGCGGATGCCGTCGCCCCAATCGGTCAGGGTGAAGCTGAAATCGTCGCCGTTGCGCGCGGACACCATCAGCGGGTGGGCACCGCCACCTTCGCACCCACCATAGGTTTCGGGCTGCGGAAGCCCCGCCGGGATCATCAGCCCGCCCGACCGATCGGTGACCCCGCGCGCCAACATCCGCCCGGTGCAACTGTCGGTGATCCGCACCTGCGCGTTCGAAACAGGCTTGGCGGTGTCGAGCGAGGTGACCCAGGCAAGGCTGCGCTCACGACCCCATTTGAAATGCACCGCCATGTTGGTCACCAGCGCCGCCGCCGCGACATAACGCGGAGCCCGCCGCCCCAGCAGCGCCTGGCCGAGCACCGGGCTGGCCAGTTCGACGACGTAGAAGCCGTTCTGCTTGAGCGGAATCCCGACGACCTCGAAATCGCGCCCCTTGCCCGGCAGTGCGATCGACAGGGGTTCGCCCGTTCCCGCCGGCAGAATGGAGCGTGACCCAGTCAAGTTGACCTGTTCGGACGTTCTGCCTCTCCGCCGTGTCGTAGTCTCCTCGTCATCGGCATGGTCCACCGCCGAAAGC
>DASVUT010000003.1:0-3362 GCA_036386955.1 Sphingomonas sp.
TGGGCGAGACGCTGGGGCAGGTATCCACGCTCGCCGAACCCAATGTGACCGCCTTGTCGGGCGAAACGAGCAGCTTCCTGGCCGGCGGCGAGATCCCGATCCCGCTCAGCCAGGGGCTGGGCGCAGTGACGGTCGAGTTCAAGCAATATGGCGTCAGCCTGGCCTATACGCCGACGGTCTTGTCGGACGGGCGCATCAGCTTGCGGGTCCGCCCGGAAGTATCGCAGCTGACCAGCGCCGGTTCGGTGCAGATCAACGGCACGACCATCCCGGCCCTGACCACCCGCCGCGTCGAGACGACGGTGGAACTCGGCTCGGGTCAGAGCATGATGATCGGCGGACTGCTGTCGAACACCCACAACAACAATGTCGACAAGACACCGGGGCTGGGCGACTTGCCCGTGCTCGGATCGCTGTTCCGGTCGAACGGGTGGAGCCGCAACGAAACCGAGCTGGTGATCGTGATCACGCCGTATCTGGTCAAGCCGGTCAACAACGCCGCCGACATCGTCCTGCCGACCGACGGCTATCGCTCGGCGACCGATCTGGGCCGGGTGTTCCTCGGCCAGACGGAAGCGGTGGGCCCCGCGCCCAAGCGTCCGGTGCCGATGATGGCACAGCCGACCGCAGCAGCGCCGACGATCGGTGCGACCGCGCCGGTGCTGCCGGTCCCCGTGCCCACGTTGCCGGTCAGCCAGCCGCGCCGCGAAACGGCCGCGCCAGCCCCGAAGAAGGGCGCCGCACTGCCCACTCCCGGCTTCTCCGAATGACGCGCGAAAGGACCTCCATGCGCCTCCTCCCCTTGACCCTCGCGGCGGTCGTTGCCGCGCCTGCCCTGCTGGGTGGATGCACGACCGCGGGCACGCAGAACCGCGGGCTCGAATCGGTTCACCAGCCGGTCGTCGCGCGAACCGACTATGCGCTCGATCTCGATGCGGCGGGCGGAACGCTGTCGCCGGGCGAGACCGAGCGGCTCGACGGGTGGCTGGCGGCGATGCGGCTTGGCTATGGCGATCAGGTCGCGGTCGACGCCGGCGCGTACCGCAATGACGGGGCGCAGGCGCAGGTGGGTGGCGTCGTCGCCCGCTACGGCCTGCTGCTTGCCGACCGGGCACCGGTCACCGCGGCGTCGGTGACGCCCGGCACCGTGCGGGTCGTGGTCAGCCGCATGCGCGCGAGCGTGCCGGGCTGCCCCGATTATTCGCGCGATCCGGCGCATGAATATGAAGGCAACACCCACTCCAACTATGGCTGCGCCTCCAACAGCAATCTGGCGGCGATGATCGCCAATCCGGGCGACCTCGTCCGCGGGCAGACGGGCGGCACGACCGATCCGGCGGCCGCGTTCAAGGCGATCGAGACCTATCGCAAGGCCGCCCCGACCGGCGGCACCGCGCTCAAGACCGAATCAACGGGAGGCAGGTAATGAACGCGCCCTGGAAACCGGCCGGCGCGACCGCCCGCGCGCCCTTTGTCGCCTATGTGTGCGACGAAACCACCGCAGAGGTGACGCGCCCGGTCGCATCCGAACTCGGCTGGGGTACCGACTGCGTCCACAAGGGCGGGCTTCGCAACGCCATCCAGACGCTGTCCGTATCGGCAAGCCCGCAGATCCTGTTCGTGGACCTCGCCGAATCCGGCGATCCGCTGGGGGACATTAACGCGCTCGCCGAAGTGTGCGAGCCCGGCACCGTCGTGATCGCTGCGGGGCAGGTCAATGACGTGCGCCTGTACCGCGATCTCGTCGCCAGCGGGATTCAGGATTACCTGCTGAAACCCTTGTCGCCCGACGCGCTGCGCGACGCCTTTGGTCATGCACAGGCAATGTTGAACGCGCCCAAGCTGGTCGAGGGCAGCGTCGATCGTCCGCATTGCGCGACGGCGGTGATCGGGACGCGCGGCGGTGTCGGCGCATCGACGATCGCCACATCGCTGGCATGGTTGATGTCCGACAAGTCGGGTCGATCGACGGCGCTGCTGGACCTGGATATCCATTTCGGCACCGGTGCGCTGTCGCTCGACATCGAGCCTGGTCGCGGGCTGACCGACGCGATCGATAATCCCAGTCGGATCGACGGGCTGTTCATCGAGCGCGCGATGGTGAAGGCATCGGAGAAGCTGGCGGTGCTGTCCGCCGAAGCCCCGATCAATTCCCCGCTCATGACCGACGGCGGTGCTTTCTACCAGTTGCAGGAAGAGATGCGGGCCGCGTTCGAATGCACGATCGTCGATCTGCCGCGCAACATGCTGGTCCAGCACCCCACCTTAATGGCGGAGGTCAACCAGGCGGTCGTTGTCACGGACCTCACACTCGCCTCCGCGCGCGACGCGATCCGCATCCTGTCGTGGCTGAAGACCAATGCTCCGCAGACCCAGGTCTTCGTGTGCGCCAACAAGGTGCCAGCGGGGCCGATGGAGATCAGCCGCAAGGATTTCGAAGGGTCGATCGAGCGCAAGATCGATTTCGCGGTTTCGTTCGACCAGAAGCTCGCCGCGCAAGCTGCCAAGCTGGGCAAGCCATTCGCCGAGGCCGGCCGCAACGCCAAGACGGTGGCGCCGATCGTGGAACTGGCGACGACCCTCATCACCCATGCCGACGGCGCGGGCGACGACGAGCCAAAGGCCAAGGACAAGCCCAACAAGGGCAAGTCGCTGATCGCCAGCCTGATGTCGAAAAAGCCGGGCAAGTAGGGGCCGACACGCGATGATGACGTACCTGGTCCTGGCATTCGGCGCCCTGATGACGCTGGGGATGGTCGCCGTGGCGTTCGCCGGGCCGAGCCCGCAGCGGGCGCAGGCGCGCCGGCTGACCGCGGTACGCGAACGTCACGGCGACATCATGGTCGTCGCCGAAGCCAAGCTGCGCCGCATCGCGACGCAGCGCGCATCGCGGATGGACCTGGCGTTCGGCAAGATCCTGCCCAACCGTCAGTTGCTGAACAAGCGGCTGGCGATGACGGGAAAGAATTGGAACGTCGGCCAATATGGCATGGTCAGCGCGGGGCTGGCCGCGGTCATCGCGCTGCTGATGCTGTTGCGCGGCATGCCCGTGTTGCTCGCCATATTTGTCGGGCTGATGATCGGCTTGGGTCTGCCGCATCTCGTCGTCGGCAAGCTGATCAAGAAGCGGGTCGCCAAGTTCACCAAGAAATTTCCCGACGCCATCGAGCTTTTGGTCCGTGGCCTGCGATCGGGCCTGCCGATCAGCGAAACCGTGGGGGTCGTCGGTGCCGAACTCGACGGGCCCGTGGGGGAGGAGTTCCGCACCGTTTCGGACAAGATGAAGATCGGGCGGACGATGGACGCCGCGTTGCAGGAAACCGCCGACCGGCTCGGCACGCCCGAATTCCAGTTCTTCGTGA
>DASVUT010000004.1:0-7127 GCA_036386955.1 Sphingomonas sp.
TCCAGGGCGGGCACAATGCCGGACACACGCTGGTGGTCGGCGACGCGCAGCGTATCGGGGGTGGCGACTACGCCCTGCTCGCCCAGCCGCGCGATCTCGCCCTGCAGATGCCAGGGATCGAGCACCACGCCGCCCCCGATCACCGACGGCGTTCCGCGCACCACGCCCGACGGCAGTAGCGACAGCTTGTACGTCGCGTCGCCGACCACCAGCGTGTGTCCGGCATTGTGCCCGCCCTGGAACCGCACGACCATGTCGGCGCGGCTGGCGAGCCAATCGACGATCTTGCCCTTTCCCTCGTCGCCCCATTGCGCGCCGATCACCGCTACATTGGCCAATCTCGTGTCCTTTTCGGTTGCGCGTTGCCGTTAGGGGCGCGCGGGCGCTAGGTCCACGGGTTCCTTCTGCGCGAGTGGATCAGCCACGGGCTCGGCGCATGACGATCAGCCGCTCGGGGCCAAAGGTCACACTTGGGTCACACTGTCAGCATGCCGGTCGGCGCGGCGCGGGGACGCTGGCTGGTGCGGAAAGTTTGGACCGGTTGAAAGAGCGGTGACGGAGAGAGTCGCACCAACGCGCTTGCACGGGAACGGGCTTGTAGGACAGCGGCTCGTGGAAGGTCGGCTTACGCCCAGTTGCGGACACTGCATTTTGGTGCGAGTGTGTGCGGGTGAAGCTCCTGCTGCCTTTGGCGCTAGTTGCGATGGGCGCGGCTCCGGTTGACCATCCTCGCACCTACCTTCTTTCAATCGGGCGGATACCGCTGAAGCATACGGAGAGCGTTGAGGCTTTTGCCATAAAGACTTGGGGCGTCGAATTCAAATCAGTGTGCAGCATTCCGAGTGGCTGGCGGATCAGGGCCGGTAGTAGTGCGACGCCGAACGGCGACCTTGAGGGAGAAGGCAGCCAAGGCGCGACTTGGTTCAATACCGCCAGCCCCAAAGAGCTTCGCAACTTCGTTCTCGTTACTCTCTACGCACCGGTGCAGCGTGCTGACATTGGTTCACCCAACAACGGCGTTCCGGCGACGTTCAAGGGAACCGCGACTGTCAGCACTGACGACGGTGATGTGCAGCGCACGCTTAGCTATCGAAACATAGCCCTGGTTCCAGCACGTCGCTGTCCCGTTCGATAGGTCCACTCTCCACCAGTTATCGTCATTCACGGCGTATTTGGCGCAACACCGCGACGCGCGGCAGAAGCTGCCATCAGGACGCGCTCGACTATCGCATCGAACTCATCTTTGCCGATTGGATCAAGCGCGTCGTAGCCGGTGACGCTTTCCGGCCACCAGCCATGCAATGCACCCCAAGAATTTAGCTCTCGCGCGGCGGCTTGGATCTCGTTGCTGTGAGGACGGTCGGCCTCGATAAAGTTCGATGGATGCATGAACGGCAAATACTGCTAATGGGCGCACACCGCCAGATCCCCCCTAAAAGCGGACCGACCGCTTTCCACCACCTATTGCCGTTCCGGCGCTGACAATCGGCCCGCCACACCCGAAAGTTGAACGGCCGCTCTCGGGCGGGAAAGCAGCCTCACGGCGAACGCCCAAACCCGGTCATCCGGGAACGATTTGCCCACGACTGAAAGCTGCCGTAGATCGATGTTGCGGCGGGGGGCAGAGGAGACCCGCAAGGGTACCAGAGGGTAATGCTGACCGCGCCCAGGGACTTGGGCACCGCTCGCGTTAAGCCTATGCGCGAGCCTTAGCCCCGCCGCACCGTTTCCGCTTTCACCCACAAGCGCACCTTCCGTACGGCAGCCGGACTAACGAACCTTCTTTCCCGAGGTGTACAGCTCCTCCCGCCGAGGATCTTTGTAAGTAGACGGTACTCGGATAGGGTCGATTACAAGAGCATCCTCAGAACTCGACACAACCCTGCCTACGACAAACCCTCGCTCGCCAAGGTGGGGGATGCCGTCGCAGCTGGTGACGATCGAGGGCTCAATGATCAACTTGGTGCCCCGATACCGACCCTTGATCATGGAGACAATTCGAGCCTCTGAACGCCCGTGAGCAGTGCGACGTGCGTTTGTCGTAATCTCAACATCCGCCGCAATCGTGCCTTCAGGCAGCTCGGGTAGTGTCTTGTGTAGGTAAGACATCTGGTCTGCCGCGAGGAGGCATGCCCCCGCATCGTCCGGAACAGTGCTGAGGGCTGCAACGAGTGACGCAGCGAAGATCCAGCGAGCCCTTTGCATCTATGATGGATACCTTGTTGAACGGACGCTTTCCACCACGATCGGCCGTAGCGTTGCAGCCGCCTGATCATTTCAAGCAATCGGTGTCACCGCACCCTCACTCCACACATGCGTCGCCAATTGCTTCTCCGGCGTATCGCCTGCCTCCAGCGCCGCGACCGTCACCCAGCCTTCGCGCCTGAGCGTCGCGCCCACGTCCATTGGCGTACCGAGCGGCAGGAAGAGGCGGCGGCGTTCGGGCACGGTGCCCGTGCCCAGCATGTCGACGAACAGCGAGAAGCCGGTCGCGGGTTCCTCGCGCGCGTCGGGGTGGACGATGAGATACGTGCCGCCGCGGCCCAGCTCGCGGGCCGCGCCTTGTGCGAACAGCGAGAAACCGAGCCAGGACTGGTATTCGAACCCATGCCGCTCGGTCGGGTCGAGCGTCAGGGTGACGCCCTCCAGCCCCTCTGCAATCGCCGCGAGGCCGTCGAGCCGGCCGCGTAAGACCCCCGTGGTGTCGAAGGCGCGCAGCGCGTCGAGGCTCTGCGCGAACGGCCCAGCGGCCTGGATGAGGGGGAGGTAGGCGGGCGCGATCGCCGCGACCCCGCCGGCATCCTTGGCATCGAGCCGGTCGCGCAAGGGCGCGATCATCTCGGCCGCGACCGGCAGCGGCCCGGCCGCCAGCGTGTCGATCAGGTCGGGCAGCGTGAAGTCGATCGACACGCCCGCGACACCCGCCCCGGCCAGCGCCTCGACCGCGACGCCCACGACCTCGCGCGCGGCCGCGACGGTATCGAGCCCGATCAGCTCGACGCCCACCTGCCGCCGCTCACGCGCGGGGTTCAGCGCATCGCCACGCAGTTTCAGCACCGATCCGGCATAGGACAGCCGCACCGGGCGTGGATGGTGGCCCATCCGCGTCGCCGCGATGCGGGCGACCTGCGCGGTCAGATCGGGGCGGATCGCCAGCGTCGCCTGCCCGATGGGATCGACGAAGCGAACCGCGTCGGTCAGCCCGCCGGCTTTCAACCGTTGCGCGAGTTCGTCGGCGTACTCGGCCAGCGGCGGATCGACGCGTTCATAGCCGTGGAGCCGCGCGGCCTCGATGACGTGGCGTTCGATCGCCGCGGCCGCATCGGCATGCGGGGGGAGGCGATCGTGAAATCCTTGGGGGAGCAGCCCGGGCTTGGTCATGGCGGTGCGATTAGCGGGGGGGGACGGGGTGCGCCAGCCTTACCTCCTGTTGGCGAGGGTGCGCGCGGCCTGGCTCCTCCCCCGTTCACGGGGGAGGATCGGTGGTAAGCGCCACCTCCCCCATTCACGGGGAGGAGATGCGGGTTAGCGGGCCAACCCCCCTCAAGCCGCCTTGCGCAGCTCCAGACGGCTCCAGATCTCGCTGAGCGCGCCGACGAGGTCGACCATCATCGCGTCGTCATGCTGGGGCCCCGGGGTGAAGCGCAGCCGTTCGGTGCCGCGGGGCACCGTCGGGTAGTTGATGGGCTGCACATACACGCCGTATTCGGCGAGCAGGATGTCGCTGATCCTTTTGGCCTTGATCGGGTCGCCGACCATGACGGGCACGATGTGCGTGTCGCCGGGCATGAACGGCAGGCCGGCATCGGACAGCAACGCCTTCAGCCGCGCGGCCGCCGCCTGTTGTCCTTCGCGTTCGGCGCTGGAGGCTTTCAGATGCCGCACGCTGGCCAGGACGCCGGCGACCAGCACCGGCGACAGGCTGGTCGTGAAGATGAAGCCGGGGGCATAGGACCGGATCACGTCGATGATCGTGCGATCGGCGGCGATGTAGCCGCCCATCACGCCGAACGCCTTGCCCAGCGTTCCTTCGATCACGGTCAGCCGGTGGGCGATCTCGTCGCGTTCGGAGATGCCGCCGCCGCGCGCGCCGTACATCCCGACCGCGTGGACCTCGTCCAGATAAGTCAGCGCGTTGTACCGGTCGGCCAGGTCGCAGATCGCGGCGATCGGCGCCACGTCGCCTTCCATCGAATAGACGCTTTCGAAGGCGATCAGCTTGGGAGCGTCCGGATCAGCCTCGGCCAGCAGTTCCTCGAGATGGGCGAGGTCGTTGTGGCGGAAGACCCGCTTTTCACAGCCGGAATTGCGGATGCCGGCGATCATCGAGGCGTGGTTCAGCTCGTCGGAAAAGATCACGCAGCCCGGCAGCACCTTGGCCAGGGTCGACAGCGTCGCCTCGTTCGAGACATAGCCACTGGTGAACAGCAACGCGGCTTCCTTGCCGTGCAGGTCGGCGAGCTCGGCCTCCAGATCGACATGGTAATGCGTGTTGCCGCCGATGTTGCGCGTGCCGCCCGAGCCCGCGCCGACATCATGGAGCGCTTCCTCCATCGCGGCGATCACCTTGGGATGCTGGCCCATGGCGAGGTAATCGTTGGAGCACCATACGGTGATCGGCTTGGGGCCGTTATGCCCGGCAAAACAGCGCGCATTGGGGAACATGCCCTTGTTGCGCAGGATGTCGATGAACACCCGATAACGCCCCTCGGCATGGAGCCGATCGATCGCCTGGTTGAACACGCGCGCATAATCCACGCGCGATTCCGGGCGCGGGTCCAACATGGTCACGGGCGCGAGGGTCATGGTGCGATGGCCCTTAGCCGGATCGCGCGGTTCTTGCCAGTGCGCAGGCGTGATCAAGGTTGCTCCAGGCGCGGAAAACCCCGCGCGGCGAGCGCCGGCTGCAACGCGCGTTCGTTGTCGCCGACCTGGGTGAACACCGCGACGCCCGCCGGCGCGTGGTCGGGCCACCGCGCGTCGGCCGTCAGCGCCGCGATCCGCCGCGCGATCCCCTCCCCGCCGTCAACGAAGGCGGGTCGCGGCAAGGCGAGACGCAGTTCGTCGGCGAGCAGCGGGAAATGGGTGCAGGCCAGCACCACGACATCGATCGAGCCCCCTTGCGGATGCGCGAGCAGCGGTGCCACCGCATCGGCGACCCGCGCGGGCTCGACCCGCTCGCCGCGAAGCTTGCGCTCGGCCAGGTCCACCAGCGCGGCGGAGCCGTGGCGGATCACCGTGCAATCGCCGGCATATCGCGCCGCCAGATCATCGACATAGGCCTGCCGCACGGTTGATTCGGTTCCCAGCACCGCGATCACCCGCGTCGTGCTGATCGCGGCGGCGGGCTTGATCGCTGGCACCGTGCCGACCACGGGCAGGTCGAGCGCGGATCGCACCGGCCCGAGCGCGATCGTGGAGGCCGTATTGCACGCGATGACCACCAGTCGCGGGCGATACCGCTCGACCAATCGGCCAAGGAGCGCGGGCACGCGCGCGGCGATCTCGTCCTCCCCGCGCGTGCCATAGGGATAGCCCGCCGAGTCGGCGGCGTAGACGAAGGGGGCCGTCGGCAAGGCGGCACGCGCGGGCGCGACAATCGACAATCCGCCGACGCCGGAATCGAAGAACAGGATCGGCCCGGCGCTCACGCCGTGTCCTTGGCGAACGCACAAGGCGCGCGCAAGCTGATCGAGATTGGTGGTCATGCCGGCACGATGGCGCTAGGTTGCCCGCCTCAAGGGGGGCCTTTGTCGACCGAGATCGTCTGGATTGCGCCGAGTCTCGCGCTCGTGATCGGCTATGTGCTCGGCTCGATTCCGTTCGGCGTGTTGCTGACGCGGGCGAGCGGCGCGGGCGACCTGCGGACCATCGGGTCGGGCAATATCGGTGCCACCAACGTGCTGCGCACCGGACGCAAGGGGCTGGCGGCGGCGACGCTGCTGCTAGATGTGCTCAAAGGCGCGGCGGCCGTGTTGCTGGTCCGCGCGCTCTGGCCGGGCGAGGAGATGTTGGCCGCCGCCGCCGCGTTCCTGGGCCATTGCTTTCCTCTCTGGCTGGCGGGCAAGGGCGGCAAGGGCGTGGCGACGCTGATGGGGATCGTCCTGGCGTTGCACTGGCCGATCGGGGTGGCGTTCGCGGGCGTGTGGCTGGGGCTGCTGGCGATCACCCGCATCTCGTCGCTCGCCGGCATCGCCGCCGCGGCGAGCGCGCCGCTGGCTGCGGCGCTGTTCGGGCGGTTCGACCTGGTCCTCCTGCTCATCGCGCTCGGGCTCATCGTGCTGTGGAAACACAGTGCCAATATCGACCGCCTGCTCGCCGGGACCGAGCCCAGGATCGGCGGCGGCAACGGGTGACCGCCGCGGCGCGCCCACTGGTCCGCGACGACGACCTGGCGCGGCTGCGGCTGATCCGCACGCCCGGGATCGGGCCCGTCAGCTACCGGCAGTTGCTAGCCCGGTTCGGCACGGCCGCCGCGGCGATCGAGGCGCTGCCGCTCCTCGCCAGCCGTGGCGGCGGCCGTGCGCCAGCCGTCGCCGGCGTCGACGCCGTCGCGCGCGAACTGGCGGCGGTGGCGCGGCTGGGGGCGGGCGCGGTGTTCCTGAGCGATGCGGATTACCCGGTGCTGCTGGCCGAACTCGACGCCGCGCCCCCGGTGATCTTCTGGCGCGGGGATTTGGGGCTCGCGCGGCGATCCTGCGTCGCGATCGTGGGGGCGCGCAACGCGTCGGCGGCGGCGTGCCGGTTCGCGCGCGCGCTGTCGCACGATCTCGCCGCGCAGGGTGCGACGGTCGTATCCGGACTGGCGCGCGGGATCGATACCGCCGCGCATGTCGGGAGCCTGCCCTCGACCATCGGCGTCATCGCCAGCGGGATCGACATCGCGTACCCGCCCGAAAATGCACGCCTGCAGGAGGATATCGCGACGGCCGCGCTCCTGCTCGCCGAACAATCCCCCGGCACCGAACCGCGCGCGCGGCACTTCCCGTATCGCAACCGCATCATCGCCGGGCTGGCGCAGGGCACTGTCGTGGTGGAGGCCGCGCCGCAATCGGGATCGCTGATCACCGCGCGACTGGCGAACGAGGCGGGGCGCGAGGTGATGGCGGTCCCCGGCCACCCGTCCG
>DASVUT010000005.1:0-3889 GCA_036386955.1 Sphingomonas sp.
CGTTCGCGGCACCCGTCTGCTCGCTGGCCGCCGAGCACGCCGCCGCCGCCGCCAGGATCGAGCGTTCGGTAAAAGGCTTGCGGATATAACCGACCGCTTCGTGATCACTGCCGATCTGGGTGGGGTTGGCGGTGACAAAGATGACCTTTATTCCGTGCTCGCGTGCCATCCGCCGGGCGATGTCGGGTCCGGTCGGCCCGTCGCGCAAGTTGATGTCGACAAAGGCGAAACACCCCTGCGGCCCAGCCTCCACCGCGGCTTCGAGCGCGCTATCACGGTCGGCCGCGATCGCCGCGACCTGATAGCCGGCGTCGAGCAGGATCCGTTCGAGGTCAAGGGCGACGAAGATTTCGTCCTCGACGATCAGCGCAGTCTTGGGCATTGCACCATCCAATTGAACTCGCAGACCCAACGCTTGGGGGTAAGGCGCGTTCCTTTTTCGGCGCAGAATCCTGATTCAGATCAGGCGCGCAGCAGGAACACGGCGTGTTCGGCCATCAGGTTCGCGGCCGGCGACGACCGCTGACGCCGTGCGCCCAGGAACCATGCTCCCTCCACCGTGACGCCGCGATCGGCGACGAAGGCGCGGAAATCGTCGATCGTCAGATGGTGGATGTTGGGCGTGTCGTACCAACGTTCGGGCAGTTGCCGCGTCACCGGCATCCGCCCACCCCACAGCAACGACGCCCGCACCCGCCAATGGGCGAAATTGGGAAAACTGACGAACGCGCGCCGCCCGATGCGCAGCAGCTCGTCCAGCACGCGGTCAGGCGCACGGCACGTCTGCAGCGTCTGGCTGAGGATCGCGTAATCGACCGACGCATCGGGATAGCCGCCCAAATCGACGTCCGCATCGCCCTGTACCACCGGCAACCCCCGCGCGACCGCGACCGCGACATTGGCGGCGTCGATCTCCAGCCCGCGCGCATCCACCCCGCGCTCGTCACGGAGCGCCGCCATCAGCGCCCCGTCGCCGCACCCGACATCGAGCACGCTGCTTCCACGTGCGACATGATCGGCGATGATCGCGAGGTCGGGGCGCAGGCTCATGCTCATGCCACGCCGCTTAGGAAGCCGTCGACGACGCGGTTCATCTCGGGCGCTTCGAGCAGGAAGGCGTCGTGGCCGAAGGGGCTCTTGAGTTCCACAAAGCTTGCCGCGCGGCCGGCAGCGTTGAGCGCGTGGACGACGGCGCGCGACTCGGGGGTCGGGTACAGCCAGTCGGTGTCGAAGCTGACCAGGCAGAAGCGTGCGCGTGTATTGCGGAACGCGTTGGCCAGCCGGCCGCCATGCTCTTCCGCCAGGTCGAAATAATCCATCGCGCGGGTGATGTAGAGGTAGGAATTGGCGTCGAACCGGTCGACGAAGCTCAACCCCTGGTGCCGCAAATAGCTTTCGACCTGAAAATCGGCGTCGAATCCGAAGCCTTTGGCATCACGCGCCTGGAGCTTGCGGCCGAACTTGCTCGTCAGCCCGGCCTCCGACAAATAGGTGATGTGCGCCGCCATGCGCGCGACCGACAGCCCCGCCGCCGGCGGCGCGCCGTCGTAATAGGCTCCGCCCGCCCAATGCGGATCGGCCATGATCGCCTGACGCCCGACCTCGTGAAAGGCGATATTCTGTGCGGTGTGGCGCGCGGTGGTGGCGATGGCGACGCAGGCGCGGACCCGGTCGGGGAAGGTCGCGGGCCAACTGAGCGCCTGCATCCCGCCCATCGATCCGCCGATCACCGCGCGCAAGCCCGCGACGCCCAGATGATCGAGCAACAACGCCTGCGCGCGCACCATGTCGCGGATGGTGATGACGGGGAACGCCATCGCGAACGGCTTGCCCGTCACGGGGTCAATGCTGGCGGGCCCCGACGACCCCATGCACGATCCCAGCACATTGGCGCAGACGATGAAGTCGCGCGCGGGATCGACCGGCTTCCCGGCCCCGATCATCCGCGTCCACCAGCCGGGTTTCCCCGTGCGCGGGTGAGCGGAGGCGACATGCTGATCCCCGGTCAGCGCGTGGCAGATCAGGACGGCATTGCTGCGCTCCGCATTCAGCGTGCCATAGGTTTCGTACGCGATCTCGATCGGCGACAGCACGCCCCCGCCGTCGAGCGGCAAGGGCGCGGTAAGGGTTACTCGGCGGTCGAGGCCGAAGCGTTGGTCCTCGGTCATGACGACGAACGGGCTTGCACGGGCGAGCGAAGGGGCAGGCGGCGGAAGTTCAAGCAAAGTTCAGGGCTGAAACGATCATCCGTCGACGAGGGTGAGCCTCGCGCGTGGCGCACCGGCGTACCAATGCATAACGGACGAATTCGGTGGTAGCCGATCGTATAGCATGACAGCCGGCGTTCGGTCATCGGGTCCGCCTATCGCGATTGCGAGCCATAGGACAGAGACTGATGATGCCGGCCTCGCGTATCGCGGTGCAGGGTCCGTTCGCATCGGCACGACGGTCGTGCGCCCTTCTGACAGAATGACACAGCTTCAACGCAGCGAGTTACCGCGGCAGCTCGCTAATGGTCCCGAACGCCGTGCGCAGACCAGGTGGCAAATTACCGATAGATTTGCCCTGCGCCCGCATGGCGACAGCCAGGCCCGACGCACTCCAGGCACCCGTATAGCGCCGTGCGGCGTCCGTAGCGAGCGCGTCGCGGACGGGAGCCGCCACTGTGTCGTCATACGCCTGCGGGTCCGCAAACACCTCCGCACCTGGGCCGATCAGTGTGCAATCGGTGGCGCTCAGACGCAGGATCGTGCCGTAATCATTCGTGATCGCGGGGTCTGCCGCCGAACGAGCGACGAACTGCCCTGCGACGATCATGACCTGTGCATCGCCCTGCGGCGCTTGCGCGAAGACCCACAGTTTCTGGTCGTAGCGTGCATTGGCGAGACCCGGGCATCGTGTCGTCAGATCCGCGGGTGCATCGGCGAAGCGGACCCGCGCGGGGCTCCACGTCAATCCGATCAACGGATCGCGCAGCTCAGCCTGACCGCCACCCAAAGCCGGGGTCGTCGCGCCCGGCGAAAGGGCGCAACCCGCCAGCGGGATCAGAATCAACGCGGCCGCGTGGCGCAGCCGATCAAGGATAGCGGAATATCTCAAAAACGGCCGCCCTTCAATAGCTTGGTCCACCGAACATATCGGTTTGGACGAAATCGGAGATCCAGTTGCGCCCGTCATAGCCGGCGATATGGCCGTGGATCGAGGCCGAATTGGCGGGCATCACCACGACGTCGCCGATTTGCGGAGCATAGGGCATCGCGGTCGCGACCGATCTGAACCCCAACCGGATCAGAAACGGTCCGTAATCCTTCGCCGACAGCGGGTTACCCGCAGTGTTGAGCCCGCCGGCGACCAAGGCCTCGCGGACATATTTTGCGCATTTGCCCGCACCAAAGCCCGGCAATGCGTTGGCTCGCAGGTGCTCGACGAACTTCTGCTTGTCGAACGGCATTCTGCTTCCTCCGGATCGTCGCGCCGTGGGCTTTAACCTGCCAAGCATGACAATTCCACGTCCGGGCATTAGGGCCTGTGCCATGATTAGCATTGCCCCCGTCCCCAAGCCGTGGATCATGGACATTGCGCCCTATATCCCCGGGCGCAGCGCATCCGACGATGGTCGCCCGGTCGCCAAGCTTTCGTCGAACGAGAATCCGTTCGGCACGCCCGACGCGGCGCGCGCCGCTTACCGCGATGCGGCCGAGGGGCTGGAACGCTATCCCGATGCCAGCGCGCTGGCGTTGCGTGAGGCACTGGCCGCGCATTACGGGATCGAGGCGGATCGGATCGTCCATGGCACGGGATCGGACGAGGTGCTGCATCTGGTCGCGGGCACCTTCGCGGGGCCGGGGGACGAGGTGATCCAGGTCCGCTACGGCTTTTCGGTGTATGA
>DASVUT010000006.1:0-1506 GCA_036386955.1 Sphingomonas sp.
CGGCGCGCGCAGGTTGAGCCCTTCCAGGCTGGAGCGCGCGAGTTGCAGGCTCGACTGGAGCGAACGGGCCGATGCGCGCTGTTGCGCCAGCTGGCTTCCCTGCAGCCGGGCGTCCGTCGCTTGGCTACGGCGCAGCACGGCCAGACGGCTGCGTTCATAGCGAGCCTGGTCGGCGGTGTCGGCGAAGGTCTTGCCGGCGACGAAGCCCTTTTCCGCCAACGGTGCCTCGCGCTCATACTGGCGCTGCGCCTTTTGCAGCGCGAGATCGGCCTCGAGTACCGATCGCTGGTTGAGAAGCCGCGTCTGCGCGAGCGCCAGTTCCTGGCTGCGCATGTTGTTGATCTGCTGCTCGACCTCGGTCTGGCGCGCGAGCACCGACAGCTGAAGCTCGGCATTGGAGAGCACCGCGATCAATTCGCCCTGGCGGACCGTGGCGCCATCCTCGGCGACCACCTTCTCGACGCGGCCACCCTCGATCGCGTCGAGGAACACGGTGAGCAAGGGGGTGACGCGGGCGCGCAAGGGGATGAAGTCGTCGAAGCTGCCGTTGCGCACGGTGGAGATCGTCAGTCGGTCTGCGCTCACCGTCTGCGAACTGCCGCTCGGCGCGTACCACCAGAACAAGGCGGCGGCGATCACCAGCGCGATTGCGCCGATCGCCCACCGGATC
The DNA here is from genome assembly GCA_036386955.1 of Sphingomonas sp. Classification (GTDB taxonomy): domain Bacteria; phylum Pseudomonadota; class Alphaproteobacteria; order Sphingomonadales; family Sphingomonadaceae; genus Sphingomonas. The sequence continues at coordinate 671 of DASVUT010000006.1, forward strand.
CGCGTGGGGATACCGCGCCTGGTGACAACGCGGTCCATCCCGCTGCCGGTGACAGGCCGCATGGTGTCGGTCGCTACCTGTTCGATCCTGACGACGCTCATCGCTCTACCTTTGACCCAGTGGGTCATCAGCAAGCGCCGTGCCATTCCTGGCAAGAGTGAAGGGCGTAGGCGACGTTGCAACCACTCGTCCGATTTCGGACACGGGTGTTCGAAACCGGACGAGAAGGCCCGTCACGCGGTTGTCGCCATCAACGGCACGGCGTTGGACAGCGACGGTGGGTTCGAAGCGGCGACCGTGATGCACGCCGTCGCCAGAACGGCCGCGACGATGCACAGGCATTGGTGGAAGAAGGTCTTCAACGTGGGTCTCCCGTTCGGCGGAAATGCCGATGCGATTGACCCAGCATGAGGCGTGCCAGATGTCCGTACGGGGCGCTTGTGGAGGCGAGCGGGGCGGGCCGAGGGCGATGGCATGATTATTGATTGTCCGCATCCGGACACTGGCTGTACGGGAACGGGCAATGGGGGATCGGCGCGAGTTCGGCTTATGCGTCATCATCGATGACGACGAGGACATCCTGACGGCGACGCGGTTGCTGCTGCGCGGGCTGTTCGACGAGGTCGTAGCGCTAAGCACGCCCGAAGAGGCATTGGCCCTGGTCGCTACGCGAACGCCCGATGTCGTGCTGCTCGATGCGAATTTCGCGCGCGGGGCGACCGATGCCGCCGAAGGCTTGGTTCTGCTCGACCGGCTGCTTGCCGCCGACGCCGAACTGGTGGTGGTGATGATCACCGCGCATGCGGGCGTGAACGTCGCGGTAGAGGCGTTGAAGC
>DASVUT010000007.1:0-1593 GCA_036386955.1 Sphingomonas sp.
TTGGCGATGGCGAGGCGCGCTGCGCACGCTGTATTGCCGATCCGCCGCGTCATGCCGGCGTCAGAGCGGCGGTGGCTTATGGTCCGACTTCGAGTGCGATCGTGCTGCGGCTGAAATATGGTGGGCGGATGGGGCTGGCGACCACCTGCGCGCGGGCCATGGTGCGGCTGATGCCGCCCGATGCGGAGCTACTGACCCCGGTGCCGCTCCACCGGTGGCGATTGTGGCGGCGCGGCTATAACCAGGCGCTGCTGCTCGCCAATGAACTGCGCGCGCTGACGGGCGTACCTGTCGCGCGCGATGCGCTGACGCGGCGCAAGGCAACGCCGGTGCTGCGCGGGCTGGGGCCGCGTGGCCGGGCCAAGGCTGTAGCGGGTGCCTTCGCGGTTCCCGACGCTGACCAGATCGCGCACCGTCGCGTCGTTCTGATCGATGATGTGCACACCACGGGCGCGACGCTGGACTCCTGCGCGCGCGCGCTGCTGGGTGCCGGCGCGACCTCGGTCACTCTCCTGTGCTGGGCCCGCGTGCTCGCCGACGATTGACAAGGCGGGGGCGGCCTATCACCTCTAAACCTATGGCGAAGGTTGAAATCTATACCAAGGCGTTCTGCCCTTATTGCGTGCGCGCGAAGCGGCTGTTGGAGGCCAAGGGCGTCGCCGCGGAGGAGTATGACATCACCCTGGGCGGCGAGCGCCGGCCGGAGATGATCCAACGCGCGCAGGGCCGCACGACTGTCCCGCAAATCTTTATCGACGGTCGGCACATCGGCGGTTCGGACGATCTGCATGCGCTCGATGCCCGGGGAGGCCTCGACCCGCTTCTGGCGGCATGAGGATCGCGCTTCTCCAGATGACGAGCGGGATCGATCCCGCAGTCAACGCGAACGTGCTGGTGGCCGGTATCGAAGAAGCCGCGGCTGCGGGCGTGGTCATGCTGTTCACGCCGGAAATGTCGGGCCTGCTAGACCGCGACGGTGACCGGGCGGCTGCCCAGATCGTTTGCGAAGCCGACGATCCCGTTCTCAGCGCGGTCCGTGCAGCCGCCAGCCGCGCGGGGATTTGGGTCCAGCTTGGGTCGCTTGCGGTGCGGCGCGATGACGGACGGCTCGCCAATCGCAGCTTCGTGATCGACCCAGCGGGCATGATCATCGCCCGCTACGATAAGCTTCACCTGTTCGACGTCGATCTGCCCAGTAGCGAATCCTGGCGCGAATCGGCGCGTTATATCGCGGGAGAAGCAGCCGTCGTCGCCGACACCCCGCTCGGTTGGCTCGGACTTTCGATTTGCTACGACCTGCGATTCGCATCGCTTTACAGCGCGCTCAGCGATGCGGGTGCGACCGTCCTGTCGGTGCCGGCCGCATTCACCCGGCCGACCGGGGAGGCGCATTGGCACGTGCTGCTGCGCGCCAGGGCGATCGAGTCCGGCGCTTTCATCGTCGCGGCGGCGCAGACAGGTCAGCATCAGGACGGGCGCTTGACGTGGGGCCATTCGCTCGTGGTCGATCCTTGGGGTCGAGAGCTGCTCGACATGGGCGAAGTCGCCGGACTGGGGCTGGTCGACCTTGATCTCGCGATGGTCGACGAGGTG
>DASVUT010000008.1:0-1782 GCA_036386955.1 Sphingomonas sp.
GACCATCTGTGGCCGTTCCGATGCCTGCAGTTAGCCTGGCCTGCCGAAAAGCCGACCGGCCGCTATGGATCGGGAAGCCGGTCCGGCCGCAAGCGCTGCATTGACCGGTTGAACCTACACCCAATTGCAGACGCAAACCAAGGAACTACACTGGGCCGATGACGGACATTGGCCTGCCGCTTTGGCTTGCTGCCACTTTCACGCTTCCATGGGTTCTGGAGGCGATGCGTGCTCCGGCAAGACTGCAAGCTTTCACCCTGATCATCGTGCTTCTCGTCGGCCTGATATGCTGGTGGTATGATGTTGGCGTTCGCGCCCCGAGCGCGATCGGTGCCCCACTTCTAATACTCCTGATCCTCGCCGTGGTAGCCGGTGCAGCGAGGCAGCTGTGGATCGGGTTGCGCGGAGAGCCATTGAAGCCGGAGCAGCCAGGCTGAACGCTCACTAACCAAGGACAGCTCTACACCACTTATCGCCGTTGCGGCGCTGGTGATCGGCCTGACCCGCCCGAGACCAGACCGGCGGCTGTCGGACGGACAAGCGGCCTGTCGGCAAGCGCCCACTAGTGGACATCAACGGTCTGAGGATTGGACCGTAACAATGGCCTTGATCGATTTTGAGTGAAATTGCCCCCGCTCTTGAGGCTCAAGGAAGACGGTGGCAGGGTGCCTCAATGTTTGCTCGGCTCGCTCGTGGGCTCGCGCCCCTGTTGGTCTGTTTCTCTGTTGCGGGCTGCAATTGGAGCTGGATGGAACAGGAAGTGACGTTCGCCGATGGTACACGTTTAACGCTTCAACATCGGAGCACAGGGACGTTTCGTACTGTCGTGTCTAATCGGCACGGCGATTTAGTAGACGAGCTAACCGGGGCAGCGGACTCGCGCCATGTCAGCTTGTACAGGTCGCCAACCGAGAGGCTAATCATCGCTGATTATGGAGTAATGCCCTTGATGGTCGAGCTCTCCCAGAAGCGACGGCCTTCTCGCGCTAACGCGGAAGAACAACGCCGAGAACACGCTGCCGCCTCCAAATGGCGGTACCTTGGTGCCATCCGACGAACCGATCAGAGCAGACTTGAGTACTTCCCCGATGAGCCGGAATGTCAGGATTTTGGGAGCGGGTATGGTAATACTATCGTCCGGCGGGTCGTGCCTTGCCGTGATAGCAATTACGTCGGCCTCTAGTTCCCTACTGCCTTTGTCACTCGCGGGGACTTACGACTAGGCTGACTCGGGTCTTGCATGACGGAAGGTCAACGTCCGCTCCCCCACCAACGACGCACGTTCCTTACGGCGGTCGGAGCGGGTAGCATGCGGCATGAGCGATCGTGATCACACTCTTTCCCTGAATCCGGCCTTCGACGCATCGGGCCTCGTCACGGCCGTCGTGACCGATCGCGCGGGTGCGTTGCTGATGGTGGCGCATATGAATGCGGAGGCTCTGGCCCTGACACGGGCGAGCGGGGAGGCGACATTCTGGTCGCGGTCGCGGGGGCGGTTGTGGCGCAAGGGGGCGACGTCGGGGAATGTGCTGCGCGTGGTCGAAATGCGGGTGGATTGCGACCAGGACGCGCTGTGGCTGATCTGCGATCCGGCGGGGCCGGCGTGCCATACGGGGCGGACGAGCTGTTTCTATCGGCGGGTCGAGGGTGACGGGCTGGTGATGGTGGGATGAGCTACATTCCCGTCGTCATGCCGGACTCGATCCGGCATCCACGCGATGCGCAGGGACACAGGCGCTTGGCCCTCGTTGCTGCGCTCGCGCGTGGATGCCGGATCAAGTC
>DASVUT010000009.1:0-12861 GCA_036386955.1 Sphingomonas sp.
ATCGTCGACGCCGATGACACTGACCGGCTCCAGATCGCCGTCCGGCGTCCGCACGGCCGCGCCAGCGCGGATCAGTGGCGCCGCCCAGGCCACGCCCGGTACGCCGCGCACCCGGTCGAGCGCGGTGGAGGGCATCGGCAGCGTCACGTCGGCGGTACGCCCGGACCGATCCATGACCCAGATGTCGGCGGTCGACACCTCGTTCACCGACGCGGCACCTCGCAGCAGCAGGTTGACGAAAATGGTCAGCTGTTGCGTGATGAGCAGCGTCGAAAAGGCGACGCCGAACAACAGCCCCAGGAACTTGACCCTGTCCCCCGTCAGCATCCGGATTGCGATCCAGCCCATGCCATCCCCCGGCGAAACCCCGATTCGCCATCTGAGCCGACTTCCTGTACTATCGCGTTCATGAACGCAAGCGTACAGTTTAGATCATGAGCGAACGTGGATCATCACCGCGTCCTAGATCCGGTGGCCGCCCCCCCGACCGGACAAAGGACGAAGCCATCTTGGAAGGTGCGCGGTCCAGCTTCTTCGAGCACGGCTTCGCCGCTGCGACCATGGAGGATGTCGCGGCGCGCGCGGGCGTATCCAAAGTGACCGTGTACAAGCGCTTTCCCGACAAGGAGGCGCTGTTCGAGGCCACCGTCCGGCGCGAAATGCGTAAGATGGAGGAGGCGTTTGAGACCTGGCCTTATGCGGATGGGTCGTTGTCGGAACGCCTCAACGCGTTCGGATCGATTCTGCTACGGTTCCTGTATTCGAACGAGCATATGCTGCTCGACCGGATGCTCGCGCACGATCTGAAGCATTCGCCCGAACTCGCGCGGCGCTTCTTCGACGCAGGGCCGGGTGCGTGCCGCGATCGGCTGGCCCGCATGCTCGAACAGGCGGCGGGCAAGGGCGAGATCGAGATTGACGATCCCATCCTGGCCGCAGCGGATATTTCCTCTCTGTGGTCTGGTTTTATTCCCAAGGAGATCGAGTTCGCGGTGATGCCGGGCGTCGACGGCGCGGTCATCGACGAACGGGTGCGCCGGGGCACGCGGCTGTTCCTGCGGATGACGCGGGTCGGTTCGTAAGCTCCTGGCTCCGGTCGATTGTTCGACGCGGGCGCATCTGTCAGGAACGAACCCGCGATGTCGCTTGCCCATGCCCTCCTCACCGCTTTGGCGGAGCGGTCCTGCTCGGGATCGGAACTGGCGCGGCGCTTCGACCGGTCGATCGGCTATTTCTGGCCAGCCAGCCATCAGCAAATCTACCGCGAACTGTCGCGGCTGGAAAGCGAGGGCTGGGTCACGTCCGAACCGATCGCGGCGGCACCGGGGCGCAGGCGGGTGTATGACCTGTTGCCGGACGGCCGCGAGGAGCTGCGCCGATGGGTGGCCGAGCCGCGCGAACCCAAGGCAATCCGCGACGAGTTGCTGGTCAAGCTGCGCGCCGAAGCGGTGCTCGGCGGCAAGGGGCTCGTGGAGACGCTGCGGTTGCGGCTCGACCGGCACCAGGCCAAGATCACCACCTATCGAACCATCGCGGCCCGCTCGTTCGCCAATACCGAGCCCAGCCGCGAACAACGCCTGCAGCGGCTAATCCTGAACGCGGGCATCGATCTGGAGACTTTGTGGATCGCCTTGTGCGAAGAGGCGCTGGTGATCCTGGCCGACGAGCCTTAGGCCACGAGCCGGCGGAGATTGGCGGCCGCCGGCATCGCCGCGTCGCGAATGCGGGCGAGCACGGCCATCTTGTCGCGGTCGTCGGGCCGAACGGCGTCGACGATCTTGCCGAACCCGTCGAGACGGCTCGCACGAATCCACGCGCGCAAACTCGCGTCCTTGCTCCACGCCGCCTCGTTGCGCAGGTTGGCGAGCACGGTGCGCGCATAATCCTCCGGCTGGTCGGGGAAGGGCACGATGCCGCACAGTGCGTTCTTGGCCGCGTCGTCGGTGTAGCGTGCCTCGACATAGGCGACGAGCGCGGCGCTGAAGGCCGGCTGCGGCGCGCGGACGATCTGGCACACGATGCGGTCGGGTTGGAAGATCGGCACCGCCGGCCGACGCTCGACCGCCGACGCGGTGCAATCGATATAGAGCGTGCCGGCGGACATCGCGACATCGCCGTCGTCCAGCCGAAGCGCGCCCGGCGCGATCGATCGGACATGCCCCTTCCGGATCACGTCGGTGATGGTGCGCAGCGCGTCCACCTCGGCTTGCGAGATGGTGGCATAGTGGAACATGGACGGGCGGACATCGGCGTGGATGCGCAGCATGACGCCCGCCGTCTCCAGCTGTTCGAACAGGTCGTCGACCGATCCGGCCGCCGCGAACGCCTCCATCTGGGCGGCCTGGCCGCCGATCGCATCGTGGAAGAATTCAAACCCGGGCTGCGTCATGCGCCGGTTGAGCAGCCAGGAGTCGCGCGGTGCCACCCAACTGATTCTGTCTGCCGGAACGCCTGATCCCAGCAGCCACACACCGACGTCCATCGCGGTCTTGCCCGCGCCGAGGATCACGAAACGGGCGGGCGGGCCTTCGGCCGCGCGGGCTAAGTGGGGCAGCGCATTGGGCGTGACGAGCCGGACGTCAGGCTCCACCTCGTACCGCGGCGTGTGGGTGGAGGGGGCGGAGGTGCCGTAATACGTGGCGTCCACGGTCTTGCGGCGTACCTCTACCCGCGTCTCGTCGCCGGTCAGCAGCGATCGGAGCCGCCCATCACCCAGATGATCGGTCATGGGCAGGAAGCGCACCCGTCCGCTGGGCAGCAGCTGGCGGCGCATCACCGCGTCGAAATAGCCCGACACTTCCGGGCCCGAAGCAAGCTCGTACAGGCCCGCGTTGACGCCGTGCGTGTCCTTCAGCCCCGTTCCCAGCGGCAGCGAATTGACTCCGTAGAAGGCGGACGGCTGGTGCAGGGCGACGAAGGAATAGGCGTCGTTCCAATGCCCGCCGGGCTTGCCATGACGGTCGACGATCGTGATCGTTGCATCCGTCGTTTCGGCCAGCAGCGTGTCGGTAAAGGCGAGGCCCACCGCGCCTGCGCCAATGACGAGGTAATCGGTCTGATCGGGCACGCCGCATCTCCCCTGGAACGGGTATGATGATAGACACGGACCGACCTTGGTGCAACAAGTTGCAAAACAGAGGAGACGCGTGATGCGGACATGGGATTTCCTGGTGGACAGGGCCGATCTGTCGCGGACGCAGGTGCGGCCCGCCACCGAACCGGACGCCGCCGCGCTCGAGGCGGGCGAGGTCCTGGTCGAGATCGAACGCTTTTCGATGACTGCCAACAACATCACCTACGGTGTGGTCGGCGATCAGCTCGGCTATTGGCGGTTCTTCCCGAACGCCGGCGAATGGGGGCGCATTCCAGTGTGGGGCTTCGCGCGCGTGGTCGCGACCCGGGCGGAGGGCGTTGCGCAGGGGCTGCGTCTGTACGGATTCTGGCCCATGTCGACGCACTTCGTCACCCGCATGCGTGTCGCGGAATCGGGGTTCGTCGACGCATCCGAACACCGCGCCGCGCTGCCGCCCGCCTATAATCGGTACGAGATCGCGCCAGAAACGCCGCGCGACGATTACCTCGCCTTGCTGCGCCCGCTGTTCACCACATCGTTCTTGCTCGACGACTATCTCGCCGAGATCGCACCCGACGCGACCGCTGTCCTGTCCAGCGCCTCCAGCCGTACCGCGCTGGGGCTAGCCTGGATGCTGAAGGCGCGCGGCGCGCCAGGTGTGGCGCTGACATCGCAGCGCAACCGGGCGTTCGTGGAAGGGCTGGGGCTCTACAGCCGCACCGTTACCTATGACGCTGTGGAGGCGATGGAGATTGCCGGCGCGGTCGCGTTCGTCGACATGGCCGGCGACGCCAGCGTGCGCGCGGCCGTCCACCGGCGTTTCGATGCCCGCCTGATCCACAGCGCGATCGTAGGAAGCACGCATCACGAGGCGCGCGGCGGCGGAGGCGGAGAGGCCTTGCCCGGACCCAAGCCCAGCTTCTTCTTCGCTCCCGACCGGCTGGTCGCCCGTCGGCGGGATTGGGGCGTGGATGTGCTGTGGGAGCGGATCGATGAGGCGATGAGCCGGTTCATCGACGACAGCGGCTGGCTGCACGTCGAACGCCACCACGGACCCGAGGCGCTGGAACGCGTCTATGCCAGCGTCTTGAGCGGGACGGCTGGGCCCGACGCCGGGCACATCATATTGCCGTAAGCGTGGACCGCGGCGTCCGCTCGCGACGCCGGGGTCCGCAATGCCGCGCGGACGGACAAATCGTCTATCCTACACTGTTGACGCTCGCCCCCTTGATCGAGGCGCTTTGAGATCGCGACGCAATGCGAGATCGGCATCGCGGTGTCACCAAGCCGCAGCGGCACTCCACGCAACGCATGTTGCCCTGACCTTCCCCTCAACTCGCGTTTTGGATCCGAGGCAATTCGGTTTTAGCCAGCGTGGCAAGCCGCAACAGAGGCTTTGGTGCTCCGTCGGCACTTCTGCCGTTCCGCAAGGAGGCAAGGACGGGGGTGCCCCGAAGATTGCTCGTCACAATGCTCGATATCACCACGCAGGATCGATCGTAACTGCATGCCTAAAGCCTATCTGCTCGACCCAATGGTGATCTTACCGAAGCGGGAGACGGGCAGTGTCGTCTATTGTTATGATGTCGCTGATCTTTGTAGTTCCCGCAGCCGTTGCCCTCCTCGCAGCGTCAGTGTTCAAGAGCCTCGGGAAAGTGTCATTGTTCTTAATCGCGGCATTGATGCTGCCGGCCGTCGTGTGTCTTACCGGGCTCTGCTTCATAGCCTATTTGCTCATCACGCCTATCGACCCGACGAATGATGGTGGAGTTGGGTTCGCCTTCATTTTTATAGTCTCTGTTACAGCGGTGGGTCCAGCAGTTCTAGTACCTCCGGGCATGGTGTCGGGATGGTCGGCTTTGCTGATCTTGCGACTAATCGGCCGTCGATTTGAACATCGCCGCCCGGCGAGCATTGACCAGTCGAGCCCAGACAGTCTTTGACCAGAATTGAGCGTTTGCGGATCGGATATCTCTGCGTTGAGGGACACGGACCTGGCTCGTTTCCGCTGGACCGACGGATCGCGGCGGTGCCGCATGGACAGCCAATTCGCGATCACGATCGCGAACAGATCGGTCATTTGTCGCGCTTGCATGCCGGCGATCGTCAGTCGATGCTCGCTAGATAGGCGTGGATCTCCGCGACAACGGCCGCGCCTTCCCCGATTGCGCCGCCGACGCGCTTGACCGATGTGGCGCGCACGTCGCCGATCGCGAAGATGCCGGGATGGTCGGTGCTGCGGTTGCCCGGCTCGGTCGCGACGAAGCCCTTGTCGTCGAGCGAAACCCCGCAGCTTTCCAGCCATTCGGATGCCGGGTCGGCACCGATGAACAGGAACAGGTTGCGGATGGGGGCGGTCGTCTCCTCCCGCGTGGTGCGGTTGCGCCAGGTGATCGCGTTCAGGCCGCCCGCGCCGCCGTGCAGCGCCGCTACCTCTGTAAACGGCATCAGCTCGATGCGCGGGTTCGCCTCGATCCGGTCGATCAGATAACGCGACATGGTCGCCGCGAGCCCTTCGCCGCGCACCATCATGCGCACCTTGCTCGCGTGGCCGGCCAGATAAACCGCGGCTTGGCCCGCCGAATTGCCTCCGCCGACCAGCGCGACCTCCTGATCCGCGCAGAACTTTGCCTCGAGCGGTGATGCCCAATACCAGATGCCGCGGCCGTCATACTCGGCCAAGTTAGCGAGGGGCGGCCGGCGGTAGCGGGCGCCCGACGCGATCACGACCGAGCGCGCGCGGTAGGTGGAGCCCTCCGCCGTATGCAGGCGATGGACGCCGCCCAGCCCGCCGCATTCAAGCTGCGTCACCGTTACGGGGATCGCGATCTCGACCCCGAACTTTTGCGCCTGCACGAAGCCGCGCGCGGTCAACGCCTGTCCGGTGATGCCGGTGGGAAAGCCGAAATAATTCTCGATCCGTGCGCTGGCTCCGGCCTGACCGCCAAAACTGCGCTGATCGAGCACGAGGACTGACAGTCCTTCGGACGCAGCATAGACCGACGCCGACAGCCCGCCGGGCCCTGCGCCGACGATGGCAACGTCATAGACGCGGCTGTCATCGGCATCGCCGATCATCCCTAGCGCACGCGCGAGTGTTGCTTCGTCGGGAGCCTTGAGGACCATGCCGTCGGCGAGCACCGCGAGCGGCAGGTCGGACGACTCCAGATGCAGCGGTTCGACGATGTCGGCGGCTTCCGCGTCCGTCGCAGGATCGAGCTGACGGAACGGCCAGCCGTTGCGGGTCAGGAAATTGGCGAGGCCCAGGCTGGCGGCATTGTCGCGCGACGCAATCAGCAGCGGTCCGCCGGCACCCGTTGCCAGGAGATCGACGCGGCGCAGGATCAGCGCGCGTGTGATCCGCTCGCCCAGTTCGGCATCGGCGACGAGCAGTGCGCGAAGCCCGGCAGGGTCGAGGATGACTGCTGCGGCATCCTGAACCACATTGCCATCGACCAGCGCCGGCCGGCCGAGCAGCCCCGATACTTCGCCGATGATCGCGCCGGGCCCATGGTCGGCAACGGCGATGCGGTGGCCGGTCGCATCGTGGCGCTCGATCGCGACGCGTCCGCTGATCAGGACGAACAGTCCGATCCCGGTGTCCCCAGTCCGAAACAGCGTTTCGCCCGCCGCGAATCGCCGATGTTCGCCAAATCGCACCGTGCGGGCGATCTCATCGGGTGTAAGCGTCGGAAAGCGTTGATCGTGGCGGCCGTCGGTCATGATCGCGTGTCCCCCTGCGTAATCGGTATCTACTCCGAGCCGCACGACACGTCATGCGCGCTGTTACCTTCAGCGCCCGCCGACGAGCGCATCCGGAATAACTGGTCAGGGTTGATCGCCGACCGCCCCGGACTAGGCGGCATCCATGCGGATCTTGGTTAACGGGTTGAACTTTGCGCCCGCGCTGGTCGGGATCGGGCCGTATAGCGCCGGCACCGTGGCGGCGCTGGTCGCGGCGGGGCATGACGTGCGGGTGATCGCCGGCAAGCCTTACTACCCAGATTGGGGGGATGACCCGGCTGGCGGAACTGACCGGGCAGATTTCGACCCTCGCCGGCGACGTCCGACGATCGCTGCGTGACTAGTATCTCGTCGCGCAGCGTCAGGAAGCGGTGCTGGAGGGTAGCGTATCGACGTTGAAGAACGCCACGCTTGCCGAACAGGAACGCAGCGTGCGCTACAATATCCTGAAGCGTGAAGCCGACCCCAATCGCCAATCGTATGATGGGCTGCTGCAGCGGTTCAAGGAAGTCAGTGCCGATGCCGGTGTGACCAACAACAACATCTCGGTCGTGGACGTCGCCAAACCGCCGACGATCCCTTAGCCCTGCGGCCGGTGATCAACATGTCCGTGGCGCTGCTGGCGGGCTCGGCTTTGCCGCCGCGTTCGCGGTCGGGCGTAATCGTCTGGACCATGTGGTCCGCTTGCCAGATGATGCCGAAACCAAGCTCGGCGTGCCGCTGTTGGGCGTGGGTCCGCTTCTGCATGCGGGGGAAACGCCCGCCGAAGCGGTCGACAACGCGAAAATGTCTTTGACCGAAGCGCATCACGCGATCCGCGCCGCGCTGGCACTCTCGTCCGCCGCCGGCCTGCCGCGAACCGTGCTGGTGATGAGCAGCCGTCCCATCGAAGGCAAGTCGACCACCTCTTGGGCGATCGCGCGCGATATCGCGCAAGGGGGCCGGCGCACGCTGCTGATCGACGCCGATATGGGCAAGCCGTCGCTTCACCGAACCCTGGGTGTGCCCAACAAGCTGGGTCTGTCCAATCTGCTCGCCGATCACGACGACGTCGCCGAGGCGATCGTGACGACCAAGTCGGAGAATCTGTCCTTCCTGCCCAGCGGGTCCGCTTCCGCCTGACCCCGCGCAGCTGTTGAGTGGGAATGGTCTGCATCAGCTGCTGGCGGCGCTTGCCGAACAATATGACACGGTCGTGATGGATGGTCTGCCGGTTCTGACGCTGGCCGACGCGCCAAGCCTGGGCGCGGCCATTGAGGGGACGGTGTTCGTCGTCGAAGCCAATGGTACGCATCGTGGCAGTGCGAAGGTCCCGCTCGAGCGGCTCCGGAGCGCCGGCGTCGCCCTGCTGGGTGGCGTGATGACAAAGTTCGACACGCGCGCGGCGGGCTATGGGGCTGAGACCTACTATTATAGGTATCGTTATTTTGGCGAGGTTCGGGAGCCTGCGAAGGTCTGACGCGGTGCGCGGAGGGCTGGCGTCGGGGATAGCTGCCCCCCATCTTCTGCGGTGATGACCGACTTTCCCGCCTGGGCCACGCAGACGCCCTTGTATCTGATCATCGGCGGTGTGCTGCTGGTGCTGCTGCTTGTTCGGCGGGCGCCGATCCTACGCACCTTGGTGACGCTGGCGAGTTGGGCGCTGATCGCGGTGCTGCTGATCCCTTTGCTCGGACAGCGCGCGCAGTTCGACCCGTGGCTCGGGCGGATCGCGGGTGCGATGCGGCTCGACCGGCAGGAGGTGACGGGCAAGGAGGTCCGCATCCCGCTGTCGCGTGACGGGCATTTCTGGGCGCGGGTGTCGATGGGCGGGGTGGAGCGGCGCATGCTGATCGACAGCGGCGCGACGGTGACCGCGGTATCGGTCGCCACCGCCGCCGAGGTCGGGCTGAAGCCGCGGTCCGGGCCTATTCCGATGGTGCTGACGACCGCCAACGGACCGGTCCGCGCCGAGCAGGCGACCGTACCCGAATTGAAGCTGGGCAACATCGTCGCGCGTGAACTGTCGGTCGTGGTCTCGCCCGCGTTCGGGGAGACCAACGTGCTCGGCATGAACTTCCTATCGCGGCTGAAATCGTGGCGCGTCGAGGGCAATGTCCTGATCCTCGTGCCTAACCATCCGCAGCCGGTCTGACCCTTGTTCGGCATAGGGCCATGCTCAATTGCGCGTTGCTCAATTACATATTGAACGTCGTTCAATAATGTGACATACGTCTCGGGACGGTGCACGGAGTGCTCCGTTAACCCATTCTTGCGGCGGCCCTGCTAGCCTCCGCGCCCGGGGAGACGAGTCGATGTCCGCACCTGATCTGTCGTTGCTCGGCCGGCGTCGGTTCGCGCCCTTGTTCGTCGTTCAATTTCTGGGGGCGATGAACGACAATCTGCTCAAGTTCGCGCTGCTGTTCCTGGCGGCCTTTGGGCTTTACCAGGGCCAACCTGAGCGCGCGGAGCAACTGGCGACGCTCTCAACCGGGCTGTTCATCCTCCCATACTTCCTGTTCTCCTCCATCGCGGGGCAGCTTGCCGACAGGTGGGACAAGGCCGTGCTCGTCCGGCTGGTGAAGCTGGCCGAGGTCGGCATCATGGCGACCGCACTGACGGGTTTCTGGCTGCAATCGGTGCCGGTGCTGCTCACCTGCCTGTTTGCGATGGGCGTCCATTCGGCGGTGTTCGGGCCGGTCAAATATTCGATCCTGCCTCAGGCACTGCGCCCAGACGAGGTAATGGGCGGCACCGGGTTGATCGAGGCGGGGACGTTCCTGGCGATCCTGTCGGGCCAGCTACTCGCCGGGATCATCTCGCCATGGAACGCGGGCGTCGCTGCACTGGCCGCGGCCGTGATCGGGCTTGTCGCCAGCCTTGCGGTGCCCTCCGCAGCGGCCACTGCGCCTGCCACCCGTATCGATTTCAACATCTTTCGCGGCACCGCGGCCATCCTGCGCGCGGCGCGGGGTGGACGCGGCGTCTGGCTGGCGGTCCTTGGCATTTCCTGGTTTTTCTCGGCGGGCGCGGTGCTGTTGTCGGAATTTGGCCCGCTGGTCAGCGGCACGCTGCGCGCGGGACCGCAGGTGGTCACGCTGTTCCTTCTCACCTTCTCGCTCGCAGTCGCGCTAGGGTCGCTGCTCGTCAATCGGCTGCTGAAGGGCGAAGTGTCGGCGCGCTATGTTCCGGCGTCCGCGCTCGCGATGGCCGCGTCGATGATCATCTTGTGGCTGGCAGCGCGCGGCTACACGCCGTCGGTGGAGGGCGCGGGATGGCAGGCGTTCGTCGCCGAACCCTCCTCCTGGCCCATTCTGATCGCGCTGGCGGGCATCGCCTTTGCCGGGGGCATGTTCATCGTGCCGCTGTACGCCATTCTTCAAACCTGGAGCCTGCCCGAACAGCGTAGCCAGGTGATCGCCGCCAACAACATCGTCAACGCCTGCGTGACCGTTGTCATGGTCATCATCGTGACGATCATGCTGCGCCAGGGTGTCTCCGTGCCGGGCATCATCGGCGCGCTGGGCTTCGCCACGCTCGCGGTTGCGCTGATCTCGTGCTGGCTGCTGCCGGAAACGGTGTTCAAGGCGCTGGTCCGCGGGCTGCTTCGCCTCGCGTATCGGGTAGAGGTCGTGGGTGGCGAGAATATGCCCCGGCCTGGCGAGCGCGCGGTCGTGGTTGTCAATCACGTATCGTTCCTCGACGGTCTGCTGCTCGCCGCGTTCCTGCCCGGCCGTCCGACCTTCGCCGTCGCCACGCAGATCGCGCGCGCATGGTGGGTGAAGCCGTTCCTGGGCATGTTCGACGCGTTCCCGGTCGATCCGACCAACCCCATGTCGGCCAAGGCGATGGTTAAAGCCGTGCGCGAAGGCCGCACGCTGGTGATCTTCCCCGAAGGACGGATCACCGTCACCGGCGCGCTCATGAAGATCTTCGACGGGCCCGGCATGGTTGCCGACAAGGCCGATGCGCCCATCGTTCCGGTCCGCATCGATGGCGCGCAGTTCACGCCCTTTTCGCGACTAAAGGGCAAGATTCGCTCGCGCTGGTTTCCACGCATCCGGCTGACGGTGCTGCCACCCCGGCATTTCGGGGTGCCGGGCGAGATGTCGGCCCGGGCGCGGCGCGCGGCGGCGGGGCGGCGGCTGTATGACGAGATGAGCACGATGATGTTCGAAACGTCGGACACCGGCCGCACGCTCTACGCCGCACTGCGCGACGCCGCCGACACGCATGGACGCGGTGCCAAGGTTGTCGAGGACATCAAGCGCGACCCGATGACCTATGCGCGGCTGATCACCGGCACGCAGGCGCTGGGCCCGGCGCTGGCGCAGGGCACGCGCGCCGGCGAGGCGGTCGGCGTGCTGCTGCCCAACGTCAACGGCGTCGTGGCGACGTTCTTCGCGCTGCAGGCGACCGGGCGCGTGCCGGCGATGCTGAACTACACCGCTGGGCTGTCGAACATCGACGCCGCGTGCACCGCGGCCGAGATCCGCACGATCGTCACCGCGCGCGCGTTCGTGGAACAGGCCAAGCTGGTCGAACTGGTCGCTAGCCTGGCCCGCACGCGGCGCATCATATTCCTGGAGGACATCGCGGCGCAGATCGGCACGGGCGCGAAGCTGCGCGCGCTGATCGCATCGCGCTTCGCCAGAAGCACGCATGCGCGGCTGCGGATCGACCCCGATGCCACGGCGGTGATCCTGTTCACGTCCGGGTCCGAAGGATTGCCCAAGGGCGTCGCGCTCAGCCATCGCAACCTGCTGTCCAACTGTCTCCAGCTGGCCGCGCGGGTGGACTTCAATCCGACCGACGTGGTGCTGAACGCGCTGCCCGTGTTCCACAGCTTCGGGTTGACCGGGGGCACGTTGCTGCCGATCCTGAACGGGATCCGGACGTTGCTCTACCCGAGCCCGCTGCATTATCGGATCGTGCCGGCGCTCGCTTATGATGCGAACGCGACGATCCTGTTCGGGACCGACACGTTCTTGGCGGGCTATGCGCGAATGGCGAACCCGTACGACTTCTATTCGCTGCGCTACATCTTCGCAGGGGCGGAGAAGGTCCGCGACACGACGCGCGCGACCTATGCCGAGCGGTTCGGGCTGCGGATCATGGAAGGTTACGGCGCGACGGAGGCGGGACCGGTCATCGCGGTCAACACGCCGATGCACTTTCGCGCCGGCACGGTGGGCCGGTTCCTGCCGGCGATCGAAAGCAAGCTCGACCCCGTGCCCGGCATCGACGACGAGGGCGGCACCGTGGGGCGGCTGTCGATCCGCGGGCCCAACATCATGGCAGGATACTATAAGGCCGACGCCCCCGGGCTGCTCCAGCCACCCGGGGCCGGATGGCACGACAGCGGCGACATCGTGAAGCTGGACGAGGAAGGTTTTGTCGCGATCCGTGGGCGCGCCAAGCGGTTCGCCAAGATCGGCGGCGAGATGATCTCGCTGCCCGCGGTCGAGGGCTATGCCGCCGCGACCTGGCCTGGGAGCGACCATGCGGTCGTGACGCGGCCCGATGCGCGCAAGGGCGAACAACTGGTGCTATTCACGACGCGCGCCGATGCCGCCGCATCGGTGCTGCAAGGCTGGGGCCGCGCGAACGGCGTCGCCGAACTGGCGCTACCACGCGACATCCGCGTCGTCGACGCGCTGCCGGTGCTGGGCACGGGCAAGATCGACTATGTGACGCTTGGCCTGATGGCGACGGGCGAGAGCTTGAGCGTGGTGGAGGAGCCCGAGGAGGAGGCGGCCTAACTTTACCGCTCGTCTTCGGCGATCCAGTCATAGTTCATGACGACGACCGATCGGACCGGCCGGCCGGCGGCATCGCGCGACGGCCGGTAGCGGAAGCGGCGTTCGAACAAGGGGCAGGTCACGGCGTCGAGATCGGCGTTGCGGCTGCGGCGGGTGAGGCGGCAATTCGTGACGCGGCCATCGATCTCGACGGTGAAGCGGACGCCGTTGGTCTCGCTGCGCCCGAACTGGACGAAGCTGTCGGGCAGGTCGGACGAGCGGATGCCGTCGCGTACGCGGCGGGGCGGGGTCTCGTCGCCTCCG
>DASVUT010000010.1:0-5250 GCA_036386955.1 Sphingomonas sp.
CATTCTCGGTGCAATATCATCCCGAGGCGAGCCCGGGGCCGCAGGATAGTTTGTATTTATTCGAGCGGTTTGTGAGCGGCCTTCGTTGAAATTGCTCGCGCTTGTGCTTGCTGCACTGCTGAGTGCCTGCGGGGAGCCGTCCGACGAAGACTTGAAGCGCCAAGCTGCCCGCGCGTGTGGAGTGTCACCGAGAACGATCAGTCTCTGGGAAGTGGAACGTGATCCAAACACCCACAAGCCGCGATCCATCGCGTCAGCGGGTGTCGGGCGGTGTGTGTGGGAATGGTCCTCCCGCCAAGGCATCATGACAAAGCATTATTGAGAAGCGAGGCCTCATGCCCAAACGCACCGACATTTCTTCCATCCTCGTGATCGGCGCGGGGCCGATCGTGATCGGGCAGGCGGCCGAGTTCGATTATTCGGGTACGCAGGCGATCAAGGCGTTGCGGGAGGAGGGGTATCGCATCGTCCTGGTCAATTCGAACCCGGCGACGATCATGACCGATCCCGAGCTGGCCGACGCGACCTATGTCGAGCCGATCACGCCGGCGGTGGTCGCGCGGATCATCGAGGCGGAGCGACCGGACGCGGTGCTGCCGACGATGGGCGGGCAGACCGCGCTGAACACCGCGCTGGCGCTGTTCCGCGACGGAACGCTGGACAGGTTCGGCGTACAGATGATCGGGGCGGATGCCGATGCGATCGACATGGCCGAGGACCGGTTGAAGTTCCGCACCGCCATGGAGCGGATCGGGTTGGAATCGGCGCGGTCGGCGATCGCGCATAACGAGGCCGAGGCGCTGGCCGGGCTCGACTTGGTCGGGCTGCCCGCGATCATTCGCCCGAGCTTCACCATGGGCGGAACGGGCGGCGGGATCGCGTATAATCGCAGCGAGTTCCTGGCCATTGTTCGGGGTGGGCTGGACCTGTCGCCGACCACCGAAGTGCTGATCGAGGAATCGCTGCTGGGGTGGAAGGAATATGAGATGGAGGTCGTGCGGGACCGCAACGACAACGCCATCATCATCTGCGCCATCGAGAATGTCGATCCGATGGGGGTCCATACGGGCGATTCGATCACCGTCGCGCCGGCGTTGACGCTGACCGACAAGGAATATCAGATCATGCGCAACGCATCGATCGCGTGCCTGCGCGAGATCGGTGTGGAAACAGGGGGTTCCAACGTCCAGTTCGCGGTCAATCCGAAGGACGGGCGGCTGATCGTGATCGAGATGAACCCGCGCGTGTCGCGGTCCTCGGCGCTGGCGTCCAAGGCGACGGGCTTCCCGATCGCCAAGGTCGCGGCGAAGCTGGCGGTGGGATACACGCTCGACGAGATCACCAACGACATCACCGGCGCGACGCCGGCGAGCTTCGAGCCGACAATCGATTATGTCGTGACCAAGATCCCGCGCTTCGCGTTCGAGAAGTTCAAGGGGGCCGAGCCGAACCTGGGCACCGCCATGAAGAGCGTCGGCGAAGTCATGGCGATCGGGCGCAATTTCCAGGAAAGCGTGCAAAAGGCGCTGCGCGGGCTGGAAACGGGACTGTCCGGGTTCAACCAGGTCGACGCTCTGGTCGGCGCGCCCCGGCCCGAGATCGAAGCGGCGCTGGCGCGGGCGACGCCCGACCGGTTGCTGGTCGCGGCGCAAGCCCTGCGCGAAGGCTTCACCGTCGCCGAAGTCGCGGCGGTCGCGGGCTATGACCCGTGGTTCCTGGAGCGGATCGCCGAGATCGTCGCGGCGGAGGCCGAGGTGATGCGCGACGGGCTGCCCAATGATGCCAAGGGCATGCGGCGGTTGAAGGCGATGGGGTTCAGCGACAAGCGGCTCGCCTGGCTGGCGCTGCAATCGGTCGATCTGAGGGGCATGAACCGGGGGATCGCGCGCGGGTCCGGACTGATCCACGAGGTCGTCAAGGCGATGACCGGCGGCGTCACCGAGGAGGAGGTGCGCGCGCATCGGCTACGTCTGGGCGTGCGGCCGGTGTTCAAGCGGATCGACACGGTCGCGGCCGAGTTCGCGGCGCGCACGCCCAATATGTACTCGACGTACGAGGCGCCGACGTTCGGCGAGCCGGAGGATGAGAGCCAGCCTTCCGACCGGCGCAAGATCGTGATCCTGGGCGGCGGGCCGAACCGGATCGGGCAGGGGATCGAGTTCGATTATTGCTGCTGCCACGCGTGCTTCGCGCTCGCGGAGGCCGGGTATGAGACGATCATGATCAACTGCAACCCGGAGACGGTAAGCACCGACTACGACACGTCGGACCGGCTGTATTTCGAGCCGCTGACGACCGAGGACGTGCTGGCGATCCTGGATGTCGAGCGGTCGCGCGGCGAGCTGGTGGGCGTCATCGTCCAGTTCGGGGGGCAGACGCCGCTGAACCTGGCGCGCGCGCTGGAGAAGGCGGGGATTCCGATCCTGGGGACCACGCCCGACGCGATCGACTTGGCGGAGGACCGCGAGCGGTTCGCGGCCCTGGTCGACAGGTTGCGGCTGAAGCAGCCGGCCAACGGCATGGCCCGGACGCGCGACGAGGCGCTGATCATCGCCGAGCGGATCGGTTACCCGGTGCTGATGCGGCCCAGCTATGTGCTGGGCGGGCGGGCGATGGAGATCGTCGATTCAGCCGGGCAGCTCGACGATTATATCAGGACCGCAGTACAAGTGTCTGGTGACGCCCCGGTTCTGATCGACCGGTATCTGCGTGACGCGATCGAGGTCGATGTCGATGCGATCTGCGACGGAACCGATGTCGTGGTCGCGGGCGTGATGCAGCATATCGAGGAGGCGGGCGTCCATTCGGGCGACAGCGCCTGTTCGCTGCCTCCGTACAGCCTGTCGGACCACATCGTCGCCGAGATCGAGCGGCAGACGGTCGCGCTGGCGCATGGGCTGGGCGTCGTCGGGCTGATGAACATCCAATTCGCGGTCAAGGATGGCGAAGTCTATCTGATCGAGGTGAACCCGCGTGCGTCGCGGACGGTGCCGTTCGTCGCCAAGGCGATCGGCGTGCCGGTGGCCAAGATCGCGGCGCGGGTGATGGCGGGCGAGCGGCTGCGCGATCTGCCGGCGATCAACCGCAGAATCGGCCATGTCGCGGTCAAGGAGGCGGTATTCCCGTTCAACCGTTTTCCCGGCGTCGACCCGGTGCTGTCACCCGAGATGAAGTCCACGGGCGAAGTGATGGGAATCGCGGCCGATTTCACCACGGCCTTCGCCAAGGCGCAGCTGGGCGCGGGGACGGTGTTGCCGACGCGCGGCACGGTGTTCGTGAGCGTCAAGGACGGCGACAAGGCGCACATCGTGCCGGCGGCACGGATGCTGGTCGAGGCAGGGTTCGCGCTGGTGGCGACGGGTGGGACGGCGGACCATCTTTCGCGCGCCGGGTTGCCCGTCGAGCGGATCAACAAGGTGGCGCAGGGGCGGCCGCACATCGCCGACCGGATCGCCGATGGCGGGATCGACCTGATCTTCAACACCACTGAAGGGTGGCAATCGTTGAAGGACTCAAAGCCGATCCGGCAGGCGGCGCTGGCGGCCCGCATCCCGTATTTCACGACGGCACCGGCGAGCGTGGAGGCGGCACGCGCCATCGCGGCGGGCGGGCGCGGCGTCCTTGAAGTGCGGCCGCTCCAATCCTATTATTCGCAGTCGCACGACTGATTCCGACATAATAGCGTGATGTGCGAGCGGGGCCGATACCGGCACCCGCCACGGGAGTGATTTGGGGACGAAATGATGGCGACCGTCGAAAAGATGCCGATGCTGCAGGAAGGCTATGAGACGCTGAACGCGGAACTCAAGCGCCTGAAGGCCGAGCGACCGATGATCGTCGACGCGATCGAGGAAGCGCGCGCGCATGGCGATCTGTCGGAAAACGCCGAATATCATGCCGCCAAGGAGCAGCAGGGCCAGAACGAAGCCACGATATCGGACATCGAGGACAAGCTGAGCCGCGCGCAGATCATCGATCCGCGCGAATTGTCGGGCGACAAGGTGGTGTTCGGCGCGACCGTCACGCTGATGGACGAGGACGACAAGCCGATCCGGTACCAGATCGTCGGCCAGACCGAGGCGAACGCCAAGGGCGGACGGATCAGCTATAACTCGCCAATGGGCCGTGCGCTGATCGGGCGGCGGGTCAATGAAGAGGTCGAGGTGTCGGTGCCCGCGGGCGACCGATATTACCTCGTGTCCAAGATCGAGTTCATCTGACTCCCATGCGCATATCCGACTGGCGCGTGACGGCGGCGATCGCGGTCCTGACGCTGGTCATATCCGGGCTGGTGATCGTCAACGGCCTGCTCGAACCCGCCGCCCTGGGCTGGGGGTTCGTGCCGGCGCTGGCGTCAGGTGTGGCGGTGCTGCCCGGCGATATCGCGGCGCTCCCTGTGTGGCTGACGCCGCTGAGCGCGACGCTGGTCCATGGCGGCTGGGGTCATCTCGCGCTGAACCTGATCATGCTGATCTATTGCGGGCAGCAGGCGGAGCGGCCGCTGGGTGGCGCGTTGATCGCGGCCTTGTACGTGATCGGGGCCTATGCCGCGGCGGCGGGGCAGTGGGCGCAGGAGCCCGACGGGATCGCCCCGATGATCGGGGCGAGCGGCGCGATCTCGGCGGTGCTCGGCGCTTATGCGATGCTGTTCGGGCGCAACAAGGTGAAGGTAGCCAATCCCACGCTTGCGCTGTGGCTCCACGCCCTGTGGCTGTTGGCGGCCTGGGTCGCGCTGCAGTCGATCGTCGGCGTCGTCGTTTCATCGGCGAACTTCCGGATCGCCGTTGCCGCCCATGTCGGCGGGTTCATTCCCGGAGTGCTTCTCGCGCGGCCGTTACTGCTGTTCCGCTACCGCCGCGCCTGAGCGTTCATTCGCTTCCGCCGAGGTCCGGCTCGAGCAGGCGGTGGAGGTGGACGACCACATATTTCATCTCGGCATCGTCAACGGTGCGCTGCGCATGGCCGCGCCAGGCTTCGACCGCGCTGGCATAATCTGGGAAGACTCCGACCAGATCGATGGAACTCAGGTCCGCAAATTCGAGGCCCTGCGGGTCCTTCACCCGGCCGCCCAAGACGAGATGCATCTTGCTCATGAATCAGTCCCGGATGCTGCTGTTGTCCGCCCGTTAGGCGAGGGGATGGCCGCCGCGCAAGCGGCCCCGGCGCCGGGACGCCGGGGCATCGCCACGATCAGCTGTTGCCGCTGCCGCCGGCGGTGGCGCCGGTCGCTCCGGTGACCGCGTCCACCAC
>DASVUT010000011.1:0-8903 GCA_036386955.1 Sphingomonas sp.
GCACCGGGCGCAATCCCATCGATCAAGGCAAGGTGATCGGCCGCGCCGTCGATCGCGTCGACGGGCCGCTGAAGGTGACGGGCCGTGCGTCCTACGCCTATGAGCGCAACGACGTCGCTCCGGACGCTGCTTATGGCTACCCAGTCGTCAGCGCGATCGCCAAGGGGCGGATCACAGGCATCGATACCACGCAGGCTAAGGGCGCCCCGGGCGTGCTGGCGGTGGTGACGACGCTCGACGTCCCGCGCATGAAGGGCAATTTCAACACCGCCCCGTTGTTCGGCGGACCGGTGGTGGAGCACTACCATCAGGCGATCGCGGTGGTTGTCGCTGAGACGTTCGAACAGGCGCGCGCCGCCGCCTCGCTCGTCCGCGTCGATTACGCTCGCGAGGCTGGCAAGCACGATCTGAAGGTCGAGGCCAGGAATGCGCCACTGACAGGGGGCAGCAGCGGCGAGGGCAGCAACGCGCCGCCGGTCACCCGCGTCGGCAATTTCGAGGAGGCGTTCGCCGCCGCCCCGGTCAAGCTCGACGCCACCTACACTACCCCCGATGAGTCCCATGCGATGATGGAGCCGCACGCCACGACCGCGGCGTGGCAGGGCGGCAAGCTGACGATCTGGACGTCGAACCAGATGATCGCTTGGACCCGGGGCGATCTCGCCAAGGTCTTCGGCCTGAAGCCCGCCGATGTTCGTGTCGACTCGCCTTTCATCGGCGGCGGCTTCGGCTCCAAGCTGTTTCTGCGCGCTGACGCGGTGCTGGCGGCGTACGGCGCGCGTGCAGCGAAGCGGGCGGTCAAGCTCGCTCTCCCCCGCCCGATGATTGCCAACAACACCACGCACCGACCGGCTACGATCCAGCGCGTCCGCCTCGCCGCGACGCCGGACGGCAAGCTCACCGCGATCGCCCATGAGAGCACCAGCGGCAACCTGCCCGAGGGCGATCCCGAGACCGCGACCGCGCAGACGCGACTGCTCTACCAGGCGCCAAACCGCCTGTTCTCGCTGCGGCTGGCGAAGCTGGACCTGCCCGAAGGTAACGCAATGCGCGCGCCCGGCGAGGCGCCCGGCATGATGGCGCTCGAAGTCGCGATGGACGAGCTTGCGGAGAAGCTGGGCATGGACCCGGTTGAGTTCCGGATTGTCAACGATACGCAGGTCGATCCGGAGAAGCCGGGCAAGGCCTTCTCGCAGCGCCGGCTGGTGGAATGCCTGCGCACCGGTGCAGATCGGTTCGGCTGGTCGCGGCGCAGCGTCCGGCCGGCCCAGATGCGCGACGGCCGCTGGCTGGTCGGCATGGGCATGTCGGTGGGCTTTCGCAACAATATCAATATGGCGTCGGCCGCCCGCGTCCGGCTCGATGCACGCGGCGTGGTGACGGTCGAGACCGACATGACCGACATCGGCACCGGCAGCTACACAATCCTCGCCCAGACAGCGGCGGAGATGATGGGCGTCGGTCTCGACAAGGTTGTGGTCCGCTTGGGCGACTCCGCCAATCCTGCGGGCGCAGGGTCGGGGGGCCAGTGGGGCGCAAACAGCTCGGCGGCCGGCGTATATGCGGCTTGCGTCAAGCTGCGCGAGGAGGCGGCCAAGCGGCTCGGGCTCGATCCCACCGCCGCTGTTTTTGCTGATGGTCTTGTTACAGTGGGATCGCGCCGGGTGGCGCTGGCCGATGCCTCGCGCGCCGGCGAGCTGGTGGCAGAGGGTAAGGCTGACTTCGGCTCCGACGGCAAGAAGCTGCAGCAATCCACCTTCGCGGCGCACTTCTGCGAGGTTGGAGTCGATGCCTATACCGGCGTCACCCGCGTCCGCCGCATGCTGGCAGTTTGCGACGCGGGCCGGATCCTCAACCCCAAGACCGCACGCAGCCAGGTGATCGGCGGTATGACGATGGGCGTCGGCGCGACGCTGATGGAGGAGCTGGCGGTCGACACCCGCTTCGGCTTCTTCGTCAACCACGACCTCGCCGGCTACGAGGTGCCGGTCCATGCCGACATTCCGCACCAGGAGGTGATCTTCCTCCCTGGCGAGGACGCAGCGACCGGCCCGATGAAGGCAAAGGGCGTTGGCGAGCTAGGCCTGTGCGGCGTCGGCGCGGCCGTCGCCAACGCCATGTACAACGCAACGGGCGTGCGGCTGCGCGACTATCCGCTGACGCTGGAGAAGCATCTGGCGCGGCTGCCGCTCATCGCCTGATCTGGCTTGCGTTCGTACAGGGTGGCGTCGCCATGCTTGGTGCCTTGAAACTCGGGAAACGAACCGACGTCTGGACCGACCCACACGCGGGCATTCGCGGGACGTTTGGCGCTCTCCAACTTAGGACGTCCGTTCAGCTTACTGCCGCGGGAGCTCCGCGTTAGGCAGCGGTCGCTCGCTGGTGATGGCGGGCTCGTACTACTGGCCTGCGAGGGACGACCATTCGAGGCCGAAGCGCTGCAGATACTTGCGCAGCCTGTCTGCGTCATTTGAGGAAGTGCGCCGTGCTCGCGACGCCGCGAAGAGCGTCCGTCCGGCTTCCGACAGGGTCCTGCTCGCGCGACAGGTGGCCACGACGTGGGACAACTGCACGCGATCGAATGGATCGAGCGTCGCCAGGGTCTCAGGCGGGAGCACCGGTGCAAGCCCGTCGTCTAAGCGCGCATCAGTCAACCACAGTCGCTTGAGGCGGATGACCTCGGCGTCGACGCAGTCGCTGTCGATCCGCCCC
Organism: Sphingomonas sp.; assembly: GCA_036386955.1. Taxonomy (GTDB): domain Bacteria; phylum Pseudomonadota; class Alphaproteobacteria; order Sphingomonadales; family Sphingomonadaceae; genus Sphingomonas. The sequence continues at coordinate 2,713 of DASVUT010000011.1, forward strand.
TTTGGGCTGAACGTTGCCATCCGGGTCACGCTGGCCGCGAGGTCGCGGAAGTTACCGGACCACGCCGCCTGAAGGGACATCGCGAAGGACAGATAGCGCTCCCGGGCCTCCTTGTTGAAGGTCACCCGCGTCCCCTCCCGCTCGGCGAACCGGTCGAGCTCGTAGTCAAGGTTCGGTGCAATGTCCTCGCGCCGGTCGGCGAGGCCTGGGAGCGCAAAGGTCCATAGGTTCAGCCGCGCGTAGAGATCGTCCCGAAACCTGCCCTGCGAGACGGCCTCTCCCAGGTCTCGGTTGGTGCCGGCGATGAGCTGGAAGTCGCTCTCCGACTCCTTGTCGGAGCCGACCGGCAGGAAGCGCTTGTCCTCGATGGCGCGCAGGATCATCGCCTGCTCGTCGAGGCCGAGCTCGCCGATCTCGTCCAGGAAGAGCATGCCGGTGTCGGCGGCACGGAGCAGTCCCGGACGGTCGGCGGCGGCGCCCGTGAATGCGCCCTTCTTGTGCCCGAATAGGGCCGACATAGCCCCATCCCCGCGCAAGGTGGCGCAGTTCACCTCGACGAAAGGTCCCTTCACCTGCCGTTTGATCTTCTTCAGCTCGTAGATGCGGCGGGCGAGCTGACTCTTGCCCGCACCGGTGGGACCCATGAGCAGCATCGGCGCGCGGCTGCGCCCCGCCACCTGCTCAATCTCTTCGATCAAGGCGTTGAAGGCGCGGTTTCGCGTATCGATGCCGGACTTGAGGAACGAGGTGCTCTCGGCGCTGACCGCGGCAAAGCGCGTCGCAATGCTATCGTAGCGTGAAAGATCGAGATCGATGGTTGTCCATGTCCCAGGCGCTCCGTTGGGAGCGCCACGGTGTGGTTGGGTCTGGAGCAGCCGGCCGGGCAGGTAATGCGCCTCGGTCAGAAGGAACAGGCAGATCTGGGCGACGTGCGTGCCGGTGGTGATGTGGACTAGGTAGTCCTCGGCATCCGGATCAAACGGATAGGCGCGCGCGAAGTCGAGGAGCTTGCCGTAGACCTCCTCGAAGTCCCACGGATCCTGGAAGTCGAGCACGTGCTTGTCGACCGTGGTTTCCGGCGACACGCCGGCGATGTCCTCAGCAATGTAGTCCGCCAGCCGGGTATGGGCCGCACCGTGCAGCATGACGAAGCGGTCGACGCGCAGGTCCTCGTGCATCGCGAGGCCGACCGACGGCCGCCACTTACTCCAGCGGCTCGGGCCGAACTTGCTGGCATCCAGCGTGGACCCGAGGAACCCGATAACGACGAGAGGCTTCATGGCTATACAATGGTATAAAGCCATAGCTCTGTCGATAGGAGTTTGCGCGCGCGCTCCAGGACAGATCGTTTAACCTCCTCCCCTCTCAGAAATTATTTAGACTATAGGACAGCCTCTTAGCAGAATTGAATCGAGCAGAACCCCGACTTGGCACGGCAGCTGCAACGTCTTCCACGTCCTGCCAGCCGGTCGAACATGACTGACGGGACGAGAAGCGGCAGGGGCGGTCGGAATGGGCCGACCGCCCCGATGCTGCAGACAGGGCGTAGCTCAGGCCGCGCAGAGCACCGGCCTTGGGAGCCGGGGGTCGCAGGCTCAAATCCTGCCGCCCTGACCAGTTTTGAGGAGTTGGACGATGGCCAACAAGGGACTTTTCGCCAACGCAGTCGCCAGGCTGCTGCCACGCACCGACGCCGTGAACCGCGAGGGCGCGCCGGCTTACGCCTACGGGTCCAAAGCCAAGCTAGCGCAGCTTGCGGCGACTGGGACGCTTGCCGACAACTTCTACGGCACCGCGGAGACTCAACTCGCCGAGGTGCTGGAAGCGGCCAAGGCGGTCGACCCGTATTTCGTGGCACAGGCCGCGATCTACGCCCGCAAGGTCGGCGCGATGAAGGACATGCCCGCCTTGCTGGCGGCGTACCTCACGGTCGCTGATCCGGACTTGGCCGTGCCGGTGTTCGGACGCGTGATCGACAACGGGCGGATGCTGCGCACCTTCGTGCAGATCATGCGCTCTGGGCAGGTCGGGCGCACGTCACTCGGCTCACGGCCGAAGCGCCTGGTTCAGCGCTGGCTGGAGCAGGCCTCGATGCCGCAGCTGATGGCAGCGGCGACGGGCAACGCGCCGAGCCTCGCCGACATCGTCCGGATGGTTCACCCAAAGCCGGCCGATGCCGCCCGCAAAGCAGTCTATGGCTGGCTGATCGGGCGTCCCTACGACGTCGCCGCCCTGCCCGCCGAGATCGCCGCGTTCGAGGCTTGGAAGGCGGACGGCACGCTGCCGCTGCCCCCGGTGCCGTCCGAGTGGCTCACCCAACACCCGCTAACCGCGGAGCAGTGGGGCGAGCTCGCCGGTCGCATCGGGTGGCAGGCGCTGCGGATGAACCTGAACACGTTAGCTCGAAAGGGCGCCTACGACGTGGACGGGGTCACCGAGGCGGTCGCGGCTCGGCTCGTCGACCGCGACGCGCTGCGCGCCGTCCGGCCCATGCCCTATCAGCTGATGGTGGCGCTGGGTCAGGCTGCTGATGGCGTGCCGCTCAAGGTGCAGGCGGCGCTCGAGGAGGCGCTGGAGCTGTCGCTCAGGGGCGTGCCGAAGGTGGCGGGCCGTGTCGTCGTCTGTCCCGACGTTTCGGGGTCGATGGCATCGCCGGCGACGGGCACCCGCAAGGGCGCCTCGTCGAAGGTCCGGTGCATCGACATCGCGGCTTTGGTCGCGGCGGCGATGCTGCGGAGCAACCGGGACGCGCGCGTGCTGCCTTTCGAGCAGTCGGTCGTGAAGCTGAAGCTCGAGGCCAATGCTCGTGTCGCGGTAAATGCGGCGAAGCTGGCGGCAGTGGGTGGTGGCGGGACGAACGTCTCTGCACCGCTGGCGCTGCTGAACGCAGAGCGGGCAGCGGTGGATCTGGTGGTCATCGTCTCGGACAACGAGTCCTGGGTCGATGCCAGCCGGCGCGGGTCGACGGCGACGATGACCGAGTGGAACAAGCTGAAGCGCCGCAACCCGGCTGCAAAGCTCGTCTGCATCGACATCCAGCCGTACGGGACCACGCAGGCGCAGAGCCGGGCGGACATCCTCAACGTCGGGGGCTTCTCCGACGCCGTGTTCGAGCACGTAGCACGCTTTGCTACCGGCGAGACGCGTGACTGGGTCGAGATCATCAAGCAACAGGAGGTATGAAGAACTAGGGTCGTGGCGAATGCTGGTGGGACTACATCCTCCACAGACAGGTCCGACGAGTAAAGCGCCCGGAACGCCGCGAGGCCGGATGGGAGATGCGGGTTCGAACCCCGCCGCTGGAACGTAGCTTAAGGACCGCCGTCTCGCCGTTCCTCGTCGCCACGACCCACTTCTGACATCACGGCGAATGCCAGTGGAACTACATTGGACTTCAGTGTCGGCGGTTCGAGTCCGCCTCCGGCTTCGGCCGGGTAGCTCAGTTGGATAGAGCATGAGGCTGTTTCACGATCAACTCGTCGCCGTGGACGAGATCATCATGGCGAATGCCTGACGGACTACATGGCCTGTTACGCCCCAGATGCGGGTTCGAGTCCCGCCGCGCCGGCCACATCGGCGCGTAGTTCAACGGTAGAACAGGGATGTCCGTCGAACACCTGGTCGCCATGACCGAACACAGCTGGCGAATGCCGGCGGGACTACATCGGTAAAGGCCGAAAGGCCGAGCGGTTCGAATCCGCCCCGGAGAGATCCGGGATGTCCCGCCAAACCTCGTCGCCGGCACTCAACTCAACGTCGGCGAATGCCGGCGGGACTACATGGGAGAGCACCTGCCGCGAGGCAGGAGGTCGGCGGTTCGATCCCGCCTCCGGGTGACCGGATAGCTCAGCAACAATGTCTCGCCAGACCTCGTCGCCGGCACCCTGATCACGCGAAGGAGGTCGAGATGACCCAAACCAACTACGACTACCAGCACGTGGAAGGCGGCGTGCCGATCAAGATGTGGACCCGCGGCGTGCCCGTGGACGAGAAGGCCAAGGTGCAGCTCGCGTCCGCCGCGCGCATGCCGTTCGTGTTCAAGCACGTGGCGGTGATGCCCGACGTGCATGTCGGCATCGGCGCAACGGTTGGCTCGGTCATTCCGACCAAGGGTGCGATCATCCCGGCCGCGGTCGGCGTCGATATCGGCTGCGGCATGATGGCGGCGCGTACGAGCCTGATGGCGAGCGACCTTCCGGACAATCTTGAGGGGGTGCGCGCCGCGATCGAGCGTGCCGTGCCGGTGGGTCGCGACGTGAAGATGGGCAAGCGCGATCCTGGCTCCTGGGGTGATCCGCCCGCGGACATCGTGGAGGCGTGGGCGACGCTCGCCGGCCGTTTCGGCCAGATCGTCGCGAAGTACCCCAAGCTCGGCAAGACCAACAATCTGGTCCACCTGGGCACGCTTGGGACGGGCAACCATTTCATCGAGATCTGCCTCGACACCGAGCAGCGCGTCTGGGTCATGCTCCACTCGGGTTCGCGCGGCGTGGGCAACGCGATCGGCACGTTCTTCATCGAGCTTGCCAAGCAGGACATGCGCAAGTGGTTCCTGAACCTGCCCGACGAGGATCTGGCCTACTTTCCCGAAGGTACAGAGCACTTCGACGACTATGTCGAGGCGGTGGGCTGGGCGCAGGACTATGCGGCGCTCAACCGGCGCATGATGATGACCAACGTGATCCGGGCGTTGCGCGGAGCGATTGCGAAGCCATTCGACGCGGAGCTGGAAGCGGTGAACTGCCACCACAACTACGTGACGCGCGAGAACCACTTCGGTCAGAACGTGCTCGTTACCCGTAAGGGAGCGGTCCGTGCGGCCAAGGGCGTGATGGGGATCATCCCGGGCTCGATGGGTGCCAAGTCGTTCATCGTCCGCGGGCTCGGCAACCCGGAGTCGTTCGACAGCTGTTCGCATGGCGCGGGTCGGGTGATGAGCCGGACTCAGGCCAAGCGCGAGGTCACGGTGGCAGAGCACGTCGCCGCGACCGCGGGCGTAGCCTGCCGCAAGGACGAGGGCGTGATTGACGAGAGCCCGCGCGCCTACAAGCCGATCGAGGCGGTGATGGCTGCACAAAGCGATCTCGTCGAGATCGTCCACACGCTGAAGCAGGTGGTGTGCGTGAAGGGGTAAGCCTCTTCACGCACACCTTTCCGAGAAGAGGACGACATGATCATCATCGACGGATCGGAGGGCGAAGGCGGCGGACAGGTCGTGCGCAACGCGTGCGCCCTGTCGCTCGTCACCGGCACACCGTTCCGCATCGTCAACGTCCGCGGCGGGCGCGAGAAGCCCGGCCTGATGCGACAGCACGTCACCGCGATCGAGGCCGCCTGCGCAATCGGCGAGGGTGGCGAGTGCGAAGGGGTGGCGGTGGGCGCGCGCGAGATCACCTTCCAGCCGGGCAAGGTCGGCGCGGGCGAATACCGGTTCGCAGTCGGCACCGCCGGCTCGACCGGGCTCGTCCTGCAAACGGTGCTGATGCCGCTGCTCCTTGCCGGCGGTCCCTCGCGGCTCGTGCTGGAGGGCGGCACCCACAACATGCTCGCACCGCCGTTCGACTTCATCGCGAAGGCGTTCCTGCCCGTCCTCCGCCGCATGGGCGCGCAGGTCGAGGCGCGGCTGGTGCGGCATGGCTTCTACCCTCGCGGCGGTGGCCGGATCGAGGTCGATGTCGCGCCCGGCACCCTCGCCCCTATCGAGTGCATCGACCGGGGAGGGCTGCTGAGCACGTCCGCGACGGCCTACATCGCGGGTCTGCCGTTCGACATCGCCGAACGCGAGATTGCCTGCGTGCGCAAGTCGTTCGACTGGCCCGATCGCTCCTTCGCCATCCGGGAGTTGCCCGAGGAGCAGGGGCCAGGCAACATCCTGCTGCTTGAAGCCGAGTACGAGCATGTGACCGAGGTCGTGAGCGGCTTTGGTCAGCTGGGCGTGCCCGCGGAGAAGCTCGCCAAGCGCGCGGTCGGCCGAATGGCGGGTTATCTCGAGTGTAGCGCCTTCGCGGGACCCTACCTCGCGGATCAGCTGCTGCTGCCATTCGCGCTAGCGGGGGGTGGTGAGTTCACGACCGTCAAGCCGAGCCAGCACAGCCTCACTGCTGCGGCGGTCATCGGCCGCTTTCTCGACCAGCGCTGCGTCTTCACGCAAGTCCCAGGCGGAACGCACAGGATGGAGATGCAGTAGAGGC
>DASVUT010000012.1:0-15223 GCA_036386955.1 Sphingomonas sp.
TCGGAATTAGGACCTTACGGCATTCCAATGCACGCCTTCACCATCGCCGCCGATACCAAGGCCGAACTGTACCGCGAAGTCCTCGGCGCGCTGGACGCGCTGACCTCCGGGGAGCGGGACGGGGTGGCGAACATGGCCAACGCGGCGGCGTTGGTGTGGCAATATCTGCCCGATCTGAACTGGGCGGGCTTTTACCGCATGGTGGATGGCGAGCTGGTGCTGGGGCCGTTCCAGGGCAAGCCGGCGTGCATCCGTATCCCGGTCGGGCATGGCGTGTGCGGAACGGCGGCGGCGACGCGCGCGACCCAGGTGGTCGCCGATGTTCACGCCTTTCCGGGCCATATCGCGTGCGACGTGGCGAGCCGGTCCGAACTGGTCGTGCCGATCCTGCGCGACGATGTCGTGATCGCGGTCCTGGATCTCGACAGCCCGACGCCCGCGCGCTTCGACGCCGCCGACGCCGCCGGTTGCGAGGCGATCGCCGCTTTGCTCGCCGCGCGCATCTGCTGATCCAGAACGGGACAGGCGCGTGGCTGGCGACTCGGCCGGCCGGATGGTAAGCAACCCGTAAAGCACGAAGCGCGTTGGCGCGGCGGCGAAGAGGGAGTTTTGGGCGATGCGGAGCCTTTTGGTGATCGGCGCGGGCGCGATGCTGGCGAGCGCGAGCGGTGTGGCCGCGCAACCGCAGCAGCGCGTGATCACGCGCGGGCCCGGTGCCGGCTATGCGCGGCCGGGACCGCAGGTCGTGCCGCACATGCCCAACCGCACCGTGATCGTGCGACGTGGCCATGGGAATCGTTGGGGCAGCCATGTCGGCGGGCGCTGGTGGGGCGGCGTCAACGCGCCGGGCGGCTGGAACGCGTATCGCCGCCAGACGCGCGGCTATGTCCTGCCGAGCTATTGGATCGCGCCGCGCTTCTTCGTCAACGATTGGCGGCTTTACGGGCTGACGCAGCCGACCGCAGGCTATCGCTGGGTGCGCTATTATGACGACGCGGTGATGGTGGATGACCGCGGGTCGGTGTTCGACAGCGTGCAGGGCGTTGATTGGGATGGCGGCTATGCGCAGGATGACCGCGCATATGACGAGCGGGTCATGCGCGACGAGCGCCGGGGCAGCGACGGGGCTGGCGGCGCGGTTGCCGGCGCGGTCGTCGGCGGGGTCGCGGGCAATGTGATCGCGGGGCGCGGCAGCCGGCTGGGCGGAACGCTGCTCGGCGCGGGCGTCGGCGCGGCGGCGGGCTATGCCATCGACCGGGCCGAGGATCGCCGTCGGCGCGAGCGCGACGATGACGTGCCGGTCGCGCCCGATTACGCGCCCGGTGCCGGGGCGGGCTATGACGGCCCGGTTCAGCATCACTATGTCCCGGCCCCGATGGCGGGCGGCCCCGGCTGGACCTCGCCCGACGGGCGGACCACCGTGGTCACGCATGGCGGCGGTTATCCCGGCTCGACGGTCACCACCGTGACGGTGCAGAACGCGCCGGTGATCACGACCACCACCACGACCGAAACCTGGGAAGACCACGTCACCTACACCCGAAAGCCCGCCCGCAAGGCGGCACGCCGGACCTGGCGGCCCAAGACGAAGTGCGTGTGCCGGTGAGGGGGTCGCGCGCTTAAGCTCGCCGTGACTCCCAAACCGTCATGCCGGACTTGATCCGGCGTCCATGGCGAGGGCCGCAGGTCAGGCGTGAACCCGACGGCATCGGATAGACCCCAGACCAGCGTCGGGCACTGCGACGCCCGTCAGCGCGCCCGCGGCCGCCCCGCCAGCGTCACCAGGCTCTCCTCGCCCGTCGCCGCCAGCGCGGAGACCCCGACAAAATGGTCGTCGACCGGAACCTGCGCCAGCACCACCTGCGTGCCCGACACGTCGCGCATCCCCGTCCAGTCCTGACGATCGGTGCGACGCCAGCGCACCCGGTATCGCGCCGCGCCGGGCACCGCGTCCCAGGTCACCGTCGTGTCGCGCGACAGCGCACCGGCGATCGACGCGGTCACGGGCTGGGCGGGCGCGGACGCCAGCCGGGTGATCGCGGCGACGTTGATTGCGGTAACCTTGACGAGATAGGCGAAGTCCATCTTGTCGATGGTGTCGCCGAACGCGATGCCCTTTTCGGTGCGCAGATCCTGGTGCTGCGCGTCCCAATCCTCGTTGGCGACCGAGAATCGGATCGCGGGATATCCGGCGCGCAGGAACGGTTCATGGTCGCCGCCACGGCCATAGCGATCGGGGCGGCGATCGATGAACACGTCGAGCCCGCCGCGAATGCCGGCCGCGATACCGTCCACCGCCTTGGCGAGTGCGCGGCTGGGGCCGTCATCCTCGCCGCCCTCGCCACGGCGCGCCATCTGACCCGGCAGGTCCTCCGACGCGCGGATGCCTTCGGAGAAGACGCGCACCACGCGCCCCTCGCGCACGCCGTTCTGGCCGACGCTGTTGCCGACGATGTCGTTGTTGAGCATCGCCGACACGGTCCAGCGGCGCTCCCTCGCGGTGTCGGCCAGCAGGGTCGCGCCCAGCAGCCCCTGTTCCTCGCCCGAGAACACCGCATAGATGATCGTCGCGTCGAACTTGCGCCCGGCGAGCAGCCGCGCGGCCTCCAGCACCAGCGCCACGCCCGACGCGTCGTCGTTCGCCCCGGGCGCGTCGGCGGTGGCGTTCATCACGTCGGTCACGCGGCTGTCGATATGCGCACCGACGATGATCACGCGACCCGGATCGCGCCCCGGCTGGATGCCCAGCACATCCTCGATCACCGCGCCGTCCGGCACGCGCGCGCCGGTGAAGCGGCGGCTGATCCGTTCGACGCGGATGCACCCGCCGCATGTGCGCCCGATCGCCTCGAACCGCGCCGCCGTCCAGTCGCGCGCGGCCCCGATGCCTCGCTTGGGATCGGTGGTCGTGGAGAGCGTGTGGCGGGTCCCGAACCCTACGAGAGCCGCGACCGTCGCGCGCAGCTCGGCAGGTGAAGGGTTGGCGGCGGCGGCAGCGAGTGCGAGCAGGATGGTCATGGCGGTATCGTGACCGGTTGTGCGTCCGGGCTCAAGCGGTTCGTCGCGCCCACCGCGCCGCGGCCTCCATCGCCGGATCGCGACCGGCGGCGATGTCGGCGCGGGTCGGCCCGACCGCGACATCGGGCAGCACGCCGGCGTCCGGGGGCGAGCCGGGTGGAAAATAGCCGATCAGCGGCAGGTCGAACTCGATCCCGCTGGCGGGCAGCCGCACGAAGAAGAAGCGCCCGCCATTGATCCCGCGTCGGTTGCCGCCGGTCGGCTCGCCGAACAGCCGCACGAGCCCGGTCGCGCGGGCGACCTCGGCGAACTGATGCGTCGCCGAACTGTTCACCGGCCCGACCAGCGCCGCGACAGGCACCGTGACGCGTGTCGGGCGGGGCTGGATCGCCAGCGTCTCGTCGTCGGGGGGCAGCAGAAAGGTGCCGTCGCCGCGCGGCGCTGCGCCCACGCCCAACGTGCGAAAGCTGTCGTCCCAGGTGTCGAGATGCCGGTCGAGATCGGCGGGGGTGCGGCGATAGGTGATCCGGCGCTCGCCCGGCGGGATCATGACCGGCCGATCGGACAGCCGCGCTAGCAGCGCATTGCCGCAATCGATCCCGCCCTCATTGTCGCGCAGATCGACGACCAGCCCCTTGGCACCGCGCAACGAGTCGAGCCGCGTGTCGAGCCAGCCCCGCCAGTCCCATTTGCTGTTGTACAACGCCCAGCCCGGCATGGTCAGCACCGCGACGCCGTCGGGCCGCAGGGTCCAGGTCCACAAGGGCCGGGCGGGATCGTCGTCGGGCACCTGCGTCATCTGCGCACGCCGCGCCTCCAGCCCGATCGCTGGCACGGACCGGCGCGTGGCGCGGCCATCGGGTGCCATCAGCTCCAGTTGATGCTCGCCACCGGCGGGTGCGCCGTAGAGCAGGCCGTGGAACACGTCGAAATACTCGATCCGGTCGTCGCCACGCATATCGAGCAGCGACACGCGCTTGGCATCGTTGCCGCCATCGGCGCGCGCATAGGGCATGAGGCGGGCGAGCATTGCCGCAGGTGCGACGCCGTTAACGGCGGTGATCTCGGTTCCCGCCGCCAGCCCCAGCCCGGCGGGATCACCAACCACCACCATGCGTTTGTCCACCCAGCGGAACCGAAAGGGAAGCCGCGTCGGGCGGTCGAAAAGCTCCGCCGCGACGGGCTTTCGCTGGTTGAAGAAGTTGCAATAGCTATGCCCGCAACGGATCGTCGCGAGGAACCGCGACAGCAGCAGATACCGATCGGTCCGCGTCGGCGCCCCGACGAACGCAGGCGCAAGCGCGGCGATCCGCGCCTCGATCGCGGCGGGACTGTTGTATCGGTACAGCCCCGGATGAAGCTTCAGCGCCTCCCGCAGGACCGCGATGTCGCCCGCGAGATCACCGGGCATGGGATCGGCGGCATGCCCGAGGGTCGGGAGCGTCGCGGCGGCACCCAGGCCCATCATGAACGATCGACGATGCATCGGCGTATCTCCCCCCGTGCGGAAGAGGACGGGACCGAGCGCGCGTTGGCAAGGGGTTTCGGTCGATCGTGAACATCAGGAGGAGGCGTTGGTGTCAGCGGAGTTCGCTCGCCGTGGCTCGCATTCGCATGGGTCAGCGTCGAATACGAAGCACCGCCTGACTTCCGACAAGTTGGCGGATGTGCGCGCCACCATCTGGCTGCCTTGGGTCTAGCTATTGCAGGCGAGTGACCGGGAGCGTTGGTGCGAAATCCAGCCGGCCCGTCTCAATTATCCTTCCACCTCGCAGCCTTCCTTCGACCAGCTCGTAACCCATAAGCGCAAAGGTGCGGTCGCCCAAGAAGATCGGTCGGGCGTTGCCGTACCAGTCGACGCAGGATGCCTGGCACTTGTCGTCGCGCGCACGTTCAGCCTGGGCTCCGAGTTCGCCGACTGGCGTGAAACGTCGCTGGTCGCGGCGCAAATAGGCTACCGCCGAACCGGAACCGAGGAGACGCGCCGCCGGGCTGTCGCCTAGATCGCGGCTGATCGGCAAACCGAGGATGCCCGACGCGCCGTCGGGGCTTTCGGCATCAGGGCGGTAGAAGAAGGCTTGGCTTCGCCGCTCGCCCTCGCGCGCTGCCGGAAGAAAGGAGGTGTCGCCGAGCCGGAGCGTCGACCCGGCGAGCTCGATCGCGCTGAACCCAAGCCGCTGGCGCGCATCACCGCCGATCACTACGGCGTCCGTGCCCATGATGTCGATCCGATCGACGCCATGCGGAGCGTGCACCCGCGCGATCGGTCCGCCGCCGAGGGGGACGACGAACACCGTCTTCACCCCCGTTTCCTCCGCGAATTCACCTGCGGAATAGACGAGGTTGCGCCCTACGAAGCGATTGTGGAAGGACCAGTTCGAGTCGCCGTCGAGGGGCAGCGGCCGGTAGGCGCGCCGCCCCGCGACCGCCGAGCCGTCGCCGAAACTGCCAAGCGACAGGTGAAGAAGCGCGGCATCGCCCTCACTGACCTCCGCGCGCCACATCCGCTCGCCATCACTGTCGGCCCGCACCAGCACGTCGAGTGCGCGCGCCTCTCTATCCTCCCGAAAGGAAAACTGGTCGACCGGTCCGCCCCAAGCCTGAGCCGCGCCTGGTCGCCCTCCGTTAAGCGGCAGGCGGTAAACGATCGCCCGACCGTCCGCCTTTTCGGCGGTGAACGCGTCGGAGATCCAGACGTAAACGGCATTGCCCGAGACATAGAAGTTGCGCGACTCCGACCCTAGCACGCCGACCGCTCGGCAGGCGAAACGTTCGGCGGCTAGATCGCAGGTGGTAACAGTGTGGAGCGTGTTGATATCCACGTCGAGATCGCGCCGGATGGGTTCCGGCAGGTAGATACGCGCCGCGGGCGCGATACGCGCGAAGCTACGCTCCGCAGACCCCGTCCAGCGCCGAAAGGCGGGCAACTGCGCCGCGATCGGCTCTTCGATGTCGAGATCGAGAGGCGTATAGAAAATCAACCGGTTGCCGATCAGCCGGGAGGCATAGTTGCTGGATGAGTAGTAATCGTTCGATCGGAGGTGATGGCTATCCACAAAACGTAACTTGCCGTCATTGCCGATCTCGAAGCGATTTACCTCCGTGCCGCCGCGGTCGTAGCTGTAGCCGACCACGATAATGCGGTTGCCGGCGATCAGCATCTCGTCGTACCAGGCACCCTCGCCTGAAGTGCCCGGCGGAAAGGCGTCGAGCCGGTCGACGGCATGCATCGCGCCGTCACCAAGCGCGACGGTGAACAGCCGGCCGCGCCGAAGCACGACGAGATGGTTGCCGTGCACCTTGACGATGCCGCCTTCATCGACGTCCGCCTCCTGCGTATTGGTGATGCTGGGCGTTACAGCCTTCGCGGCGGTCACGACGATGTTCGACGAGTTCTCTGTCGGCGAAGGCACGGCGACGACCGGAGCCGCTGCCGAGGTCTCGAACGCAGGCGGTGGGGGCGCAGACACCACCGGCGGTGGCATGGCCGAATAGCTGCGCTGCTGGCGAGCGATCCTCCGCTTCAGGAAGCCAGTCAATTCCTTGTCGCTCGAGAAGGCTTTCAGCGTGTTCGCCTGTGCAAGCGCGGCTTGCGGTGCCGCAGTCCCGATGAACCCGGCGAGCATCGCTATCCAGAACACCCGCATTCGCCTCTCCCTAACCTGCGCGAAGCATATTGCTCCTCCGCCCGGACGCAAGCAGACGCGCGCGTGCGCCATCGGTCCTAAACGAACACGGAAGGCTGACGGAGCGCTGTCCTACAAACCCGATCGCGTGCAAGCGCGGGGGGTTCGACGCGTTCCGTGCGCTCGTTGTTCTTCGAACCTGTCCAGATCCGTCGCGCCAGTCAGGCCCACGCGTGGGGGCGAGGGGGGTGCTGATAGTGTGACCCGAGTGTGACCTTTGAGTGATCGGGCGCAGCGAAAAGTGGCGTCCGGATCGCTCCGGACGCCCCATTGCTTATGCGCCGCGGCAAAGCCGCGTCGTGACGTCGATCGGGGCTTTGGCCCCGCCGGCCGACAGCGGCTGTGCGCCGGGCCTTGGCCGGCGGCACCGGTCGGGCGTTGCCGACCTCAGCCGCTGTAGTACATGTCATACTCCACCGGGCTCGGGGTCATCTCCCACCGGGCGACCTCGGCGCGCTTGATCTCGACATAAGCCTCGATCTGGTCCTTGGAGAACACGTCGCCCTTCAGCAGGAAGTCGTGATCGGCCTCCAGGCAGTCGAGCGCCTCGCGGAGCGACGCGGCGACCGTGGGGACGTTGGCGAGTTCGGCCGGGGGCAGGTCGTACAGGTTCTTGTCCATCGCCTCGCCCGGGTGGATGCGGTTCTGGATGCCGTCCAGCCCCGCCATCATCAGCGCCGCGTACGCCAGATACGGGTTGGCGAGCGCATCGGGGAAACGGACCTCGACGCGCTTGGCCTTCGGACCCGTTCCGTACGGGATGCGGCACGACGCCGACCGGTTGCGCGCCGAATAGGCGAGCAGCACGGGGGCCTCGTATCCGGGGACGAGCCGCTTGTAGCTGTTCGTCGACGGGTTGGTGAACGCGTTGATCGCCTTGGCATGCTTGATGATGCCGCCAATGAAATACAGGCACATATCGCTCAGGCCCGCATAGCCGTTGCCCGCGAACAGCGGTGTCTTGCCTTCCCAGATAGAGAAATGCGTGTGCATCCCCGATCCGTTATCTTCCTTGATCGGCTTGGGCATGAACGTCGCGGTCTTGCCGTAAGCATGCGCGACCTGGTGGACCACGTATTTGTAGATCTGCATCCGGTCGGCCGTCGTGGTCAGCGTGCCGAAGGTCAGGCCGAGTTCGTGCTGCGCGGCGGCGACCTCGTGATGGTGCTTGTCGCACGGCAGGCCCATTTCGATCATGGTCGACACCATCTCGCCGCGGATATCGACGGCGGAGTCGACCGGCGCGACGGGGAAATAGCCGCCCTTGGCGCGTGGGCGGTGCGCCAGATTGCCGCCTTCATATTCGCGGCCCGAATTGCCCGGCAGCTCGATATCGTCGATCTTGTAATAGCTGGTCGAATAGCTGTTCTCGAACCGCACATCGTCGAACATGAAGAACTCGGCCTCGGGCCCGACATAGACGGTGTCGCCGATGCCTGTGGTCTTCAGATACGCCTCGGCGCGCTTGGCGGTGGAGCGCGGGTCGCGCGCGTAGAGTTCGCCGGTCGATGGGTCCGCGATGTCGCAGAACACGATCAGCATCGGCGTCGCCGAGAACGGGTCGACATAGACCGCGTCCAGATCGGGCTTGAGCACCATGTCGCTTTCGTTGATCGCCTTCCACCCCTCGATCGACGACCCGTCGAACATCAGCCCGTCGGTGAACTCGTCCTCGGTCAGGATCGAGGCGACCATGGTCAGATGCTGCCACTTGCCCTTGGGATCGGTGAAGCGAAGGTCGACCCACTCGATCTCTTCGTCCGCGATGCGCTTCAGGATGTCGGATGCGGTGTTCGCCATGGTGCTCGGTTCCTTGTTGATGCTCAAAACCTCCGTTCGCCCTGAGCTTGTCGAAGGGCCGTTCTTTCTTTCGGTCGCAGCGAAAAAGAACGGTGTTTCGACAAGCTCAGCACGAACGCTTTGGACCTAGATTGCCGCCTCATCACGCTCGCCGGTGCGGATGCGGAGCGCCGACTCGACGGGCAAGACGAAGATCTTGCCGTCGCCGATGCGGCCGGTCTGCGCGGCGGCGGCGATCGCTTCGACCACGCGCGGGGCGAGCGCGTCGTCGACCACGACCTCCAGCTTCACCTTGGGCAGGAAATCGACCACATACTCGGCACCGCGGTACAGTTCGGTATGGCCCTTTTGCCGGCCGAACCCCTTCGCCTCGGTCACGGTGATGCCCGACACGCCGATCTCGTGTAGCGCTTCCTTCACCTCGTCGAGCTTGAAGGGCTTGATGATCGCTTCGATCTTTTTCACGCTGCCCCCGACTCCCTACTCGCCCCAAGGGCGTGATGCAGTGAACGTGCCAGCCCGGCGGCCCTCGGGCAAGCCTTTGCTGCAACGCCGCAACACGTGCGCGACAATGCAGCAGTCCGGCTCAGCGTGCCCGCTTTTCGCGCAGATCGCCGACCCACCAGGCAAGCACGGTGATGATGGTCATCGCCGCCAGCACGGTCACCGGCACCGACGCCGACGGCCGGAACACCGGTGCCACCGGCTGACGCCCGACCCAGGCGGCGAGCTGGAAGGCGAGCACGACGCCGGCGAGCAATCCCGTCGCCCAGCGCCCGCGCCAGTCGATCGCGCGCGTCCGGTTCACGAAGAACGCGAAAGCGGTGAAGGCGAGGAGCAGTTCGAGCGGCATGGCGATGTAAGGGTGATCCCACAGCCCCCAGCCATGGCGCACGCCCGTGCCCAGGATCGTAAGGTCGGGCGGGTGGACGACCAGGTCGAGCAACCAGTGCGACACGACCACGCCCGCGCCGATCCACGCCGCGCGGGCATCGCGGGTCAGCAGCTTCACCGCCACCGCGAACCCCGCCGCCCAGCCCAGCGTGCCGACCAGGCTGTGCGACCAGCCCACGTCCCACAGGTCGTACGGGCTCATCCGCGTCAGCCCGGGCTGGATCGACCAGTGTTCGACGTCGAGCAGGATGAGTGCGAACAGCGCGAAATCGACGAGCATCGTCGCCAGCACCAGCGGCCCCAGCCGCGGTGCGCGGGGCAGCGCGGCGGCAACGAGCGCGGGGGCGAAATGGCCGATCAGCATGAGGCCTCAGTCCTGCCTTGCGCCAACGCCCACAACCCCCGTCATGCCGGACTTGATCCGGCATCCACCCGATGCGCGAGCACCACATACGAGATCGTGGGCCAGCGCGTGGACTCCGGATCAAGTCCGGGGTGACGGAGGGTGCGCGTGTCGCTCACACGCCCTCGCGCGCCAGCCACTCCTCCAGCCACTTGATCGTATACGTGCCCTCCTGAAACTCGGGGTCGTCGAGCAGCGCGCGGTGGAGCGGGATGGTGGTCTTCATGCCCTCGATCACGAACTCCTCCAGCGCGCGACGCAGGCGGCGCAGCGCCCCCTGGCGGCTGGTGCCGTAGACGATCAGCTTGGCAATCATCGAGTCATAATAAGGCGGGACGCGGTATCCCTGGTAGAGCCCCGAATCGACGCGGACGTGCATGCCGCCGGGCGCGTGGTAGACGGTAACGGTGCCGGGCGACGGCGCGAAGGTGCGCGGGTCCTCGGCATTGATCCGGCATTCGATCGCGTGGCCGCGGAACTGCACGTCTTCCTGACGCAAGGTCAGCGGATGCCCTTCGGCGACGCGGATCTGTTCGCGAACCAGGTCGAGCCCGGTGATCATCTCGGTGACGGGATGTTCGACCTGCAGCCGCGTGTTCATCTCGATGAAGTAGAATTCGCCGTCTTCCCACAGGAACTCGATCGTGCCGGCACCGCGATAGCCCATGTCGGCCATCGCCTTGGCGACTACGCCGCCCATGCGGTCGCGCTCGGCGGGGGTGATAACGGGGGAGGGGGCTTCCTCCAGCACCTTCTGGTGGCGGCGCTGAAGCGAACAATCGCGCTCGCCCAGGTGGATCGCGTGGCCCTCGCCGTCGCCGAACACCTGGAACTCGATGTGGCGCGGGTTGCCCAGATACTTCTCGATATAAACGGTTGCGTCGCCGAACGCGGCCTTCGCCTCGCTCCCGGCCTGCGCCATCAGCGTTTCGAGCTGATCGTCGGACGTGCACACCTTCATGCCCCGACCGCCGCCGCCCGACGCCGCCTTGATGATCACCGGATAGCCGACCCGCGCCGCGATCGCCTTCGCCTCGGCCAGGTCGGACACCGCGCCGTCGGAGCCGGGGACCAGCGGCAGCCCGAGCGCGCCAGCGGTGCGCTTGGCCTCCACCTTGTCGCCCATGGTGCGGATGTGTTCGGGCTTAGGCCCGACGAAGATCAGATTGTGGAGCTCGACGATCTCGGCGAACTGCGCATTCTCGCTGAGAAACCCGTAGCCCGGGTGGATCGCGTCCGCACCCGAGATTTCGGCGGCCGATATGATGTTGGGGATGTTCAGATAGCTGTCGGTCGCGGCCGGCGGCCCGATGCAGACGGCCTCATCGGCGAGGCGGACGTGCATCGCGTCGGTATCGGCGGTGGAATGCACCGCGACCGTCTTGATCCCCATCTCGTGACAGGCGCGGTGGATGCGCAGCGCGATCTCGCCGCGATTGGCGATCAGCAGCTTCTTGATGGGCCGCATCATTCCACCACGATCAGCGGCTGATCGAACTCCACCGGCTGGCCGCTGTCGACGAGCACGCGCGTGACGGTGCCCGCCGCGGGTGCGGCGATCGGGTTCATGACCTTCATCGCCTCGATGATCAGCAGCGTGTCGCCCGCCGCGACCCGGTCTCCGACCGCCGCAAAGGGTTTGGCCCCGGGCTCCGCGGACAGATAGGCGGTGCCGACCATCGGCGATTTGACCGCATGCGCGCTCGACTGCGGAGCCGACGCGCCGGTCTCGGCCGCGACGGGGGCGGGGGCCGGCGGCGCGGCGCTCATGGGCGCGGGCGCATAGTGCATCGGCTGCGCATTGACGGCGGCCGCCTTGCGCGCGACGCGGATCTTGCGCGGGCCGTCTTCGACCTCGATCTCGGTCAGGTGCGTGGTGTCGAGCAGTTCGGCGAGCTGCCGGACGAGGTCGACATCGACCTTCATCGGCTGGTTATCGGTATCGGCCAAGGCCTGTCCCCCTTTTTCTTCTTATTGCCCCGCGCCCTGTCAGATGCGCGCCGCCGCTTCAAGCGCGAGGAGGTAAGACAACGCACCAAAGCCCGCAATCGTGCCGCGCGCCGCCTGCCCGACCAGGCTGACGTGGCGAAAGCCTTCGCGCGCGTGCGGATTGGACAGATGGACCTCGATCACCGGCGTCGTCACTGCTTTGATCGCGTCGTGAACCGCGACCGAAGTGTGCGTGAAGCCGCCGGCGTTGAGCAGCACCGCCTTGGCACCCTCCGCCTGCGCCTCGTGCAGCCAGTCGACCAGATGCCCTTCGTGATTGGATTGGCGCAGGTCGATCTCTAGCCCCAGCTCGCGGGCGCGGTCCTCCAGCTGACCCGCGATGTCGTCAAGCGTGTCATGGCCGTAGATGTGCGGCTCACGCAGGCCCAGCAGGTTGAGATTGGGGCCGTTCAGGACGAAGATGGTGCCAGAGAGGCTTGGGGTCATGGACGGCTCCGGTTGAACGTGTGCCTGTGCGGGCTTAGGTGGTGCGCTTCCCTAACCCGATTGGAACCCCGGCTCCATGCCCCATGCCGACGGCACCGTCTCCATCACCGTCAACGGCGAGCACAAGCGCGTCGCCGCCGGCTTGACGATCGCGCAGCTCGCCGCCGAGATGGGGTTGGTCGCGGAAAAGGTCGCGGTCGAGCGCAATCTTGAGGTGGTGCCCCGGTCGACGCTGGCGCAGGTGCCGGTCGAGGATGGCGACGATTTCGAGATCGTGCATTTCGTCGGCGGCGGCGACCATCAGCGGCCCGTGAGCGAAGATACATGGACGGTCGCCGGCCGCACCTTCCGATCGCGCCTGATCGTCGGCACGGGCAAGTACAAGGACTTCGCCCAGAACGCCGCGGCGGTCGAGGCATCAGGCGCCGAGATGGTCACGGTGGCCGTACGGCGCGTCAATGTCAGCGATCCGGGTGCGCCGATGCTGACCGACTATATCGACCCCAAGCGCGTGACCTATCTGCCCAATACCGCAGGGTGTTTCGATGCGGACAGCGCGATCCGCACGCTCCGCCTGGCGCGCGAGGCGGGCGGGTGGGACCTGGTCAAGCTGGAGGTGCTGGGGGAGGCGCGGACGCTGTATCCCGACATGCACGAAACGCTGCGCGCGACCGAGGTGCTGGCCAAGGAAGGCTTCCTGCCGATGGTCTATTGCGTCGATGATCCGATCGCGGCGAAGCGGCTGGAGAATGCCGGCGCGGTCGCGATCATGCCGCTGGGCGCGCCGATCGGGTCGGGGCTCGGCATCCAGAACCGCGTGACCATCCGGCTGATCGTCGAAGGCGCGACCGTGCCGGTGTTGGTCGATGCCGGCGTCGGCACGGCGTCGGACGCCAGCGTGGCGATGGAGCTTGGGTGCGACGGCGTGCTGATGAACACCGCCATCGCCGAGGCCAAGGATCCGGTCATGATGGCGGCGGCCATGCGCATGGCGGTCGAAAGCGGGCGGCTGGCCTACCGCGCGGGGCGGATGGGGCAGCGGCGCTATGCCGATCCGTCGAGCCCGCTGGCCGGGCTGATCTGACGGCGGAACCCGCAAGGCTGGCCGGCCGTTCTTGATCCAGGTTTAGGTAGCAGCGCCGCTCCGGCGCATGCGGACACCGATGGAGGTCATGATGGGCGAACTCACCGACAAGATCAAAGGCAACGTCAACCAGGCGGCAGGCAAGATCAAGGAAGCCGCCGCCGGTGACCCCGCGCACCGCACCGCCGCCGACGAGCGCCTCGCCGCCGAGGGCAAGGTCCAGCAGGCCGAGGGCGTCGGCCAGCAGTTCAAGGGCAAGGTGAAGGGCATGCTGGGCGACGATATCTGACGCGCGGCGGGCGTGGCGCGGGTGTCCGCGTCACGGCATCCGCTCACCAACCTCGCACCATCTCGCCCGCGCGGTACTGCGCGATCAGCACGCGGTGCTCGCCGGGCAGAACCTCCGCCACGGGTTCGGCATGTTCGATCCGGTCGAGGCGGAAATGACGAACGTCGGATCGCGTCTCGCACCAGGCAGCAAGGATCGCCGCGTGCTGATCCAGCCGCAGTGCGATCGGCCGGACGACACGGCGCGACCATTGCCGTTCGCCGTCGCGGTAGAGCAGGCGCAGCTTGCATCCCGCCTCCAACGCGCCGCGCACGCGGGCCACGATATCGTCGGTGTCGCCTTTAGGGGGTCCGTCCGGCACGCCCGTAAGGTCCGGGTAGCGATCGATTGGTTGGGGCAGCGCCGCGATAAATTTCGCTAGCGCCGTCCGCGCGGCGGCAGCGTCATCCGCATCGCCGCGCCGTATGACAAGGTGCAGCCCGAGCAGGACCGCGTCGGACTCCTCGCTCCGTAGCGGCAGCGCCGCGGATGGCACCAAGCGTGCCAGGAGGCGAGCGATCCAGCCCATCAGCTCAACCGGTCGATCGCCTCTAGCGTCAGCGATCCGGGCACGATCATCACCGGCACCGGCAGGGCGCCTGCGTCCGTACCCGCGAAATGCGCCACCAGCGCGCCCGGGGCACCGCTGGCGGCGGCCCCCAGCACTAAAGCAGCGATCTGCGGATTGGCGGCGATCAGTTCGCGGATGATCGTCGGACCGTCGCCGTCGCGCACGGTGATCGACGGGCGCAGGCCCGATTCGGTCAGCAGCGTTCCCGCCGCGCCCGCCACCAGCCCTTCGGCGTGGAGCCTGGCTTCCTCCTCGATCGTCGCCTGAACGCCCCCGAACGCAATGAACTCCTGCGGCGGCACCACGCTCAGTATCTCCACCCCGCCGCCCGTCTTGACCGCGCGCCGGGCGGCGAAGCGGAGCGCAATGCCGGCTTCGGGACTGTCGTCGATCACCACCAGATAGATGCGCATGCTTGCCCCCTTGCCCGGCCAAAGGTGCCGCGCCGTGCCAGGGAGCGCAAGGCACGCTTCGGGCGGACTGGCGGGCTTGACCCTGTGCGGACGTCACGCGAGAGAGGGCGGCTTGTCACGCCTCCCCGGGGACACCCATGCCGATCGAGATCAAGATGCCTGCCCTGTCGCCGACCATGGAGGAGGGGACGCTCGCCAAGTGGCTCGTGAAGGAAGGCGATAGCGTCAAGTCCGGCGACATCATGGCCGAGATCGAGACCGACAAGGCGACGATGGAGTTCGAGGCGGTCGACGAGGGCGTGATCGGCAAGATCCTGATCGCGGAGGGCACCGACAATGTGAAGGTCGGCACCGTGATCGCGACGCTGAGCGGCGACGACGAGGGCACGAGCGACGGCGGCGGCTCGCCCGCATCCGCATCGGCCGAGACCCCTACCGAAACCCCGTCCGATCAGAAGGCCGAGCCCGCACTTCCGGACGCGCCACAGCAGGCCGAGACCGGCACCGCGCAGCTCGTCGCGGCGGCCGAGCAGAAGGGTCGGCTCGATCCGGCGGTTCCCGCAGGCACCGAGATGGTTAAGCTGACGCTG
>DASVUT010000013.1:0-5281 GCA_036386955.1 Sphingomonas sp.
GCTGGCGACCGTGGCGCGGCTGGCCGGCCTGTCGCCCCCGCCGATCGAGACGGCGCGGGTGCTGGAGATCGGGGCGGGTAACGCGTTCAACACGCTGGCGATGGCGGCGGCATGGCCGGATGCATGCTTTACCGCGATCGATATCGATCCGGACGCGGTGGC
Organism: Sphingomonas sp.; assembly: GCA_036386955.1. GTDB lineage: Bacteria > Pseudomonadota > Alphaproteobacteria > Sphingomonadales > Sphingomonadaceae > Sphingomonas. The sequence goes on from DASVUT010000013.1 coordinate 163, forward strand.
GGTGGGCCGGGGCTGGGCCGCGGAGTCCGGGCTGGGCAATGTCGAGGTCGCGTGCGTCGATCTGTGCGACCCGCACGGGCTGGCGGGCGAATATGACTACGTCATCGCGCACGGCGTCTACGCCTGGGTGCCGCCGGTCGTTGCCGATGCGCTGATGGCGCTCGCCGGGCGGGTGCTCGCCCCGCATGGCGTGGCGTTCGTCAGCTATAATGCCTTGCCCGGTGGCTATGTCCGCCGCGCGCTGCGCGACCGGGCGCTGCGGGCGAGCGCGGGGGCGCGCGACGATGCCGAGCGGCTGGCTCGGGGACGCGCGGCACTGACCCGCGTCGATCCGGACAGCCCGGTGTCGATCGTGGCGGCGTTCCGCGACCAGGCGGCGCAGACGCTCGACCGGCCCGACAATGTCCTGATCCATGACGAGATGGGATCGGTGTTCGAGCCCGCCTATCTGGAGGACTTCGCGGCGCATGCCGGGCGTCACGGACTGGCGTTTCTGGGCGATGCGGCGGTGGGGCGGATCGCCGACGCGTTTGTGGCCGATGGCGGCGCGCTCGCGGCGGCGGTGGAGGCGGATTGGCGCGACGTGCGGATGTTTCGGCAGACACTGCTCGTGCGGGCCGGCCATGTCAGCGGCGAGGCCGATCTGGCGGGGCTGCGCACGTTGCACCTGGCCTGCGATGCACAAGAGGGCGAGGAGGGGGTGTTCGCGGTCGAGCGGGCGCAGGTGGAGATCGGCGACCCGGCGCTGCGCGACGTGCTGCGCGCGGCGATCGCGGCGTGGCCGGCGCGATTGGCGGTGGCTGGGCTCGAGCTCGATCATCCGCGGCTGGCGGCGCTGGTGCGGTTGTTCGATACCGGGGTGATCGAGCTGCACGCGACGGCGGCCCCGTTCGCCACCCGCGTCGGCGACGCGCCGGTCGCGAGCGCGCTGGCACGGCTGGCCATCGCGCAGGAACTGCCCTTCGTGCCGACGCTCGACGGACGCGGCATGACGCTGACCGCCGAGGCCGCGGCGGTGGTCGCCGCGTGCGACGGCGGCGAGCCCGCGCGATTGGCGGAGGCGGGGCGCGCGGCGGGGCTGGCGACGCCCGATACGCTCGCCGACGGGCTGCAGGCGCTGGCGCGACAGGCGCTGTTTCTGCCCTGAAACCGATCGCTGCTTGCGGTTGGACCCTTGGGGGGCAAGAGCGCGCGGCATGACCGCAACCGCTTCGCACGACACCGGCGCCCGCACCGGCCTGTTCCTCGGGCTGGGCGCGTATACGATGTGGGGGCTGTTGCCGCTGTATCTGCGGCTGTTGCGCGAAGTGCCGGCAATGCAGGTGCTGGGGCACCGGGTGCTGTGGTCGCTGCTGCTGCTGGGCGTGATCGTGCTGGTGCTGGGGCGCGGGCGGGCGATCGTCGCGGCGGCGCGGGGGCGGACACTGCTGCTGCTGTGCGCCAGTGCGGCGCTGATCGCGGTCAATTGGTACATCTATATCTGGGCGATCCAGAGCGCGCATGTGCTGGAGGCGAGCCTGGGCTATTTCATCAACCCGCTGGTCAATGTGGCGCTCGGCATGGCGGTGCTAGGCGAACGGATCACGCGGGTGCAGACCGCCGCCATCGCCGTCGCGGGCACGGGCGTGGCGGTGATGGCGGTCGCGGGCGGCGGCGCGATATGGGTGCCGTTGCTGCTGGCGGTGACGTTCAGCCTGTACGGGCTGGTGCGCAAGGTCGTGGCGGTCGACGCGCTGGGCGGCCTCGCGATCGAGACGATGCTGCTCGCCCCGCCGGCGCTGGCGGTGATCCTGTACGCAGGCGATGCGGGGGTGTTTGGCCGCGACATGCGGATCGACCTGCTGCTGGTAGGGGCCGGCGTCGCGACGGCATTGCCGCTGTTGCTGTTCGCGGCGGCGGCGCGGCGGCTACGCTATTCGACGCTGGGGCTAATCCAGTATATCGCGCCGACGCTCGCGTTCCTGCAGGCGGTGCTGCTGTTCGGCGAACCGCTGCGGCTGGTGCACCTGGTGACCTTCGCGCTGATCTGGACGGGGTGCGCGATGTACGCCTGGTCGAGCCTGCGCACCCCGGTGCCGCCGCTCTAGAGCCAGCCCCCGGTAAAGCCCGCCCGCGTCAGGCCGCGGCGCAGATTCGGGTCGCGGCGCATGGTGGACCAGATCAGGCCGGTTCGATGGTTCTCCATCATGGCGACGATCGGGCCCTGATCGATGCCCAGATAATCGGTCGCGACCCAGCCGAGGCCGGGGATGACGCGGCCGTCCCTGACCGGAACTGCGGGATCGTTCAGTGTCGGGTTGAACGCATCGAGGAAGCCGTAGCGACCATAGATGGCGCTGCCATAGTCGCGGTGGAGCGCATGGATGGCGGGGGCGACGATGTCCGGCGCGAAGGGCATGGACGCCGCGACGGCGGTGGGTGCCAGCGTGCCATCGTCGCGCTCGTCATGCTGGCCGAGCGGGCCGCGCGCCGCATAGCCGAAGAAGCGGCGCGGACGGCCGTCGATCGTGGCGGTGATGTCTCCGGGGCCATCGCAGGCGGTCAGCCCCCAGATGTCGGGGCCATAGCCGCGCCAGCCGGCGGGATTGGCGATCGCATAGGCGCGCTGCGCGATCGTCGCGCGGCGGCTGTTCTCGTGATAATCGAATCCGGCATCGCGCATCGCGGCGTCGCGAAGCCCGCGGAAATCGACCCAGACATGGCTGTACTGGTGCCCGAAATGCGGCGCGAAGGAGAGGAAGCGCGCGTCGCCGACCCCGCGCCATTGCGGGCCATAGGTCGCGCACCATGCCGTCCATGCTTCCGGCCCGATCGGGTGCGTGGGGCTGCCCAGCGCCAGCAGATAGGCGAGCATGGCTTCGGTATAGCCATACCAGCGCGACGCGATGAACCCGGTCTCGGGCGACCAGCCCATCGACAGCCGGGGATCGCCCTTGGCCTCAAGGTCTTGCATCCAGGGCCAGTCGATGCGGGCGTAGAGCCGCGCGGCGAGATCGCGGATTTCCGCTTCTTGCACGCCGTCGAACCAGTTGCCCGCGAACAGCACGCCGCCCATCAGCAGCGTGGTGTCGATCGAGGAGAGTTCGGTGCGGCGGTGGCGAAGACCGGTGCCGACATCCAGAAAATGGTAGAAGAAGCCCTTGTACCCCGCGACGCCGGTCGGCTGTGGCCCCTGCGGCAGGGCCCAGAGGAAGCGCAGCGTGGCCAGCGTGCGTGCCGCCGCCTGTTCCCGGGTGATCCAGCGATTGGCGACGCCCACGGGATAGGCCGTCAGTGCAAAGCCGATCGCCGCGATCGACGAGAAGGAGGGCGTCGGCCAGCGATCAAGCGCGAGGCCGTTGGCGGGCGTCGTGTCCCAGAAGAAGCGGAACGTGCGTTCGTGCAGGTCGGCCAGCAGGTCCGGCGTGGCGGGGCCACCGAGCGGTCGCGCCACGGTACAGCCCCCCAGCGCGAGGCCCGACGCGAGAAGGCTACGGCGATCGATCATGGCGTGACCATTACGCGCAACGACAGGGGCAGGCGAGCCGCGAAGCCCGCCTGCTCATAGCCGGTCAGAAGCGGAATCCGGCGCGGAACTGAAAGCGCCGGGGCAGGGTGATGGTGCTGGTCCCCACCTCGTCGCGGAGCAGCGGATCGGTCGCGCTGAAGAAGCCGTCGAAGCCCGAAAAGTTCTTATTGTTGAACGCGTTCAGGATGTCGACCGCGATCTCAAGCCCATCGTCCGACCCGAAGATCGAGAAACGCTTGGCAAAGGTCACATCGACCTGGCAGAAGGCCGCGACGCCGCGAATGCAGTTCTTCACCGGGTAGGCCGAGGTGAACTGCAGCTGCCCCGCGCCAAAGCCGCGGGTGGCGTCGGTGACCTGATAGGCGGCACCGCTGCCCAGCGTCGTCAGCGTCGAGAACTGGATGCCGAGCGGCAGGTCGACCAGTCCCGACAGGACCAGCCGGTGACGCTCGTCCCCCGGGCTCGTGCGCCAGCCATAGGCATCGGGTGTCAGTCCATCGAGGCTGAACAGGTCGCCGCCGTTCTTTTCCGCCTTGCCCAACGTATAGGCGATATTGACGCCCCAGCCGCTGGCCCGCGTGTAGGTCTTGTCGAGCGTGAAGTAGAGCGCCTTGTAACGGGTATCGAGCCCGTCGAAGCCGATCAGCACGTTGCCGTAGCCGTTGGCGACCGCCGAGGCGGTGTTGCAGCAATTGCCCAGGCCGTTGTTCTGCCGCGTCGCGAACAGATTGGTGTAGCCGTTGCGGCCGCGCTGGTACGAACCCGTCAGCGAGGTCTGGAAGATGCCGACCCGTTGGCGCACACCGAACGAGAACTGGTCGTTGACCGGCGGGCGGGCATCGTTCTTGACCGCGAACAGCTCGGGCAGACCCTGCGACGATGTGGCGGCCAGCGCCAGCAGTCCTTCGCGCGTGCCAAAGGATGGCTGGTAAGCGACCGTGGGCAGACCGTTGCGCGGCAGCCCCGTGCGCGAGAAGCGGAACACGCCGATCGGGTTGATCGTGCGGCTGAGCTCGTCGACCGTGTTGTTGAAGTTGTTGCGGTCGTAGTACCGGCCCGCGCCGCCGAAGATCACGGTCGACTGGTCGTTGTTGATATCCCACGAGAAGCCGAGCCGCGGCGCAAAGGCGGACGCGAACGGGCTGCGGTTGTTGCCGTCGCTGATATAGTTTTCAGGGTCGAAGTAGAAGGTCGACGGCAGCGAACGCAGCGCCGCGGCGGCGCGCGACGGGGTCTGATATTCGTTGTTGAAGCCGTTGGTCTCGTAATCCCAGCGGACGCCCAGGTTCAATTGCAGCGTCTCGGTCACATCCCAGTCGTCCTGGATGTACAGGCCGACCTGGGTGTTCGATCCCAAGATGCGGCCATTGCCAAGGCCAAGCCGCGCTTCGAACGGGAAGCTGAAGTCGGTGTCGTCGGACGGGTCGTTGGGCGTATTGGTGCCCGCTTCGGCGAAGGTCAGCCGCGGCTGGATGAAGGATTGATTGTTGAACTCGATGTCGGTCACCTCGACGCGAGCGCCGACCTTGATGACGTGGCCTTGCAGCCCGGTATAGGTGAAGTCGTTGCGTAGCGTATAGCTTTCCTGGATCTCGCGCCGCGTCGAATCCT
>DASVUT010000014.1:0-1552 GCA_036386955.1 Sphingomonas sp.
CCCGTCGCCTTCGCCTGCGCCTCCATCTTGTCATCGCCCGCATCCGCGTCCGACGTCAGATGCCCGACATCGGTGATGTTGATGATATGCGTGAGCGGGTAGCCCTTCCACGTCAGCACCCGCGCCAGCGTGTCGGTGAAGACATAGGCACGCAAGTTGCCGATATGAGCATAATTGTAGACGGTCGGCCCGCAGGAATAGACGCGGACATCCGCCGGATCGAGGGGCACGAACGGCTCGGTCGCGCGAGACAGGCTATTATAAAGGTGCAGCGGGGTCATGTTTGGCGCTATACCGGTGTCGCACTACGTGAACATAGTGTTTGCGGGTGTCCGCTTGCCAGAAGCGAGATCGGCTGCTAGGCGGCGCGCTTCCCACGGCGCGGACCTGTTCGCGGCCGCGCATCTATTCGACCGGAGCTCAGGCACTTTTCATGCAGATCATCGTCCGCGACAACAATGTCGACCAGGCCCTCCGCGTGCTCAAGAAGAAGCTGCAGCGCGAGGGCGTGTACCGCGAGATGAAGCTGCGCCGCCATTTCGAGAAGCCGTCGGAGAAGCGCGCGCGTGAGCGTGCCGCCGCCGTGCGCCGCGCTCGCAAGATGGATCGCAAGCGCGCGGAGCGCGACGGCGCACGGTAAGTCCGATCGTCGGCGCGCCGATCGTTGCCGACGCCGCTATTTCATTCCCAACCGACAGGCGTGGCTGATCTAGCCGGTTTCTTGTCGGAACAGTCCAGGTGATGCCATGTCGACCGTGACCGCCGTACCGCTTCGTCCGCTGAAGCGGGGCATCGTGATGTGGATCTGGATCGGCGTTGCGCTGGCGCTGATCGGCGCGGCGGCGCTGGCGTTTCAGGGCGACGACTTCATGGCCCGCAATGCGCGCGCGAAGGGTGTCGTGTCCACGGCGTCGGGGTTGCAGTACAAACTGATCCAGGCTGGTCCGGCGGGGGCGGCCAAGCCTACCGACACCGATGTGGTGCTGGTCCAATATAAGGGCACGTTGCTGAACGGCACGGTGTTCGACCAGTCGCAGCGACCGACGCCTTTTCCGGTTACCGGTGTCGTCCCCGGCTTTTCCGAAGCGCTCAAGTTGATGCCCAAGGGCTCGAAGTATCGGTTCTGGATCAAGCCGGAACTCGGCTATGGTGCCGAAACAAAGGGCCCGATCCCGGCGAACTCGACCCTGGTGTTCGATGTCGAACTGCTCGACTTCATCCCCGAACAGGTCCTGCGCCAGATGCAGATGCAGCAGGGCGCTTTGGGCGGCGCGCCGGGTGGTGCGGTGCCGGGAGCACCTGCCGGCCAGTGAAGCGATGGCGGCCGGTGTTTCCGGCCGCTGCCTTACCCCAACGGGTTATGGTCAAGCGCGTTTGGTGCCGGCGGTCAGGAACCAACGTCGATCATCCTCCAAGGCCAGCGCGGTGAGGATTCCCGACTGGAAGGCCCCGGTGTCGATCCCGATCCGGTTGCTCATGACCTCCGGCTCGTCGCTGATCGTGTGGCCGTGAACGACGATCGCGCCGTGGTCGCCCTTGTGATCTAGGAAGC
>DASVUT010000015.1:0-6497 GCA_036386955.1 Sphingomonas sp.
AGAGTTCGGCCGACGATTGCGCGATGTCGACATAGACCGGATCGAGCCGCTGGATCGTCGCCAGCGGTTCGGCTTGCGCGGCGGTGACGAGCGCGCCGGTGGTGAATACCGAACGCCCGATCCGCCCGGTGATCGGCGCGCGCACGGTGGTGCGACCCAGCTCGATCTGCGCGGTGCGCAGTGCCGCCGTCTGTGCGGACACATCGGCGCGCGCCTGCGCGGCGCTGGTCTGCGCGTTCTCGAAGTCCTGGCGGGAGATCGCGTTGATGCGGACCAGCTCACCATAGCGCCGCGCCAGCGCCGCGCTGGACGCGATGCTGGCCCGCGACCGCGCCAGATTGGCCCGCGCGCTGGCGACGGCGGCCTGATAGGGCTGCGAATCGATGCGGTAGAGCACCTGCCCCTTGCTCACCTGATCGCCCTCGACGAACAGCCGGTCGAGCACAATGCCGTTGACCTGCGGGCGTACCTCCGACGTTTCGAACGCGCTCAGCCTGCCGGGCAGTTCGGTGGTCAGCGTCACGGGCTGCGTCTGCACCGTCACGACGCCGACGCGCGGCGCGGGAGGGGGGCCGCCCTGCTGCTGTTCGGATGGGCCGCCGCAGCCGCCCAGAACCAACGCGGCCGCCATCGCGGCGATGCCGCCGATATTCCGTGCGTTACCCATTTACCGACCCGCCCTGTTCGCCTAGTGTGAGTGAGCGATCACTCACGCGCCAGATAGGTGCGGTGCACAAACGGGTCAAGGAAGTATTTTGGGTCAAGGTGACTGGTTCGGATTCTCGGCTTGCATGCCCGATCGCGCAGTCGCGCGGCGGCAGAAACTGGTCGCCGCCGCCCGCGCGCTGTTCGCCGAACATGGCTTTCACGGCACAGGTATGGCGCAGATCGCGACGGCTTCTGGCATCAAGGTCGGGCAGATCTACCGCGATTTCGCGTCAAAGGAGCAGATCGTCGGCGCGATCGTCGAAACCGACCTGGCGGCGTTCCTGGACGAAGCGGCGTTGCGCAAGGCCGTCGATGCGCATGACCTGACGGCCGTACGCCGGTGGATCGGGGAATTCGTCTGCGGCGATACCGATGACGAAAGCCGGCGGTTGATGCCTGAAATCTGCGCGGAGGCCGCGCGCAACGATCGCGTCGCCGCGATCATGCAAAACGTCAACGCCCGCGTCATCGCCGACCTGACCGAGGCGCTGACGGTCTTCGCGCCACAGCCGGAGAAAGCAGCCCAGATCGCCGTCGTCGCCGACCTGATCCTGACGCTCGCGATCGGTCTGACGAGCCAGCGGAGCACCGGAACGCTGCGCGCGCCCGAGGCGCTCTGCGCCCGGATCGAGGCGCTGATCGACGCCGAACTGGCGGCGCTCGCGGCCTGAGCGGCGCTGGCGTCGAACCGGTGATGGGGCTAGCCTTTGCCCCTCACCGCGCGAGGCCTGCATGAGCGAAGAGCATCTCTACCCCGTCACCGCCGATCAGGCCGCAGCGGCCAGCATCGACGCCGCCACGCTCGCCGCAATGCGCGCGCGCGCGGCGGCGGATCCGGACGGATTCTGGCTCGATCAGGCGCGTACGCTCGATTGGGTGACGCCGCCGAGCGTCGCGGGGCGGTGGTCGTTCGATGAAGCGGATTTCGGCATAAACTGGTTCGCCGACGGCGTCCTCAATGCCAGCGTCAACTGCCTCGATCGTCATCTCGACACGCGCGGCGATGCGGTCGCGCTGATCTGGGAACCCGACGAGCCCGCCGAGGAGCCGCGCCGCTTCACCTATGCGCAGCTTCACGCCGAGGTTTGCCGCTTTGCCAATGTCCTGCGCGCGATGAACGTCGCCAAGGGCGACCGCGTCACCATCTACCTGCCGATGATCCCCGAGGCCGCGTTCGCGATCCTCGCCTGCGCGCGCATCGGGGCGATCCATTCGGTCGTGTTCGGTGGCTTCTCGGCGGATGCGCTGGCTCAGCGGATCACCGATTGCGATTCGACGCTCGTCATCACCGCCGATGAAGGCCGACGCGGCGGCAAGCGCATTGCCCTCAAGGCCACCGTCGATGCCGCCGCGGCCAAGGCACCGGCGCTCGAACGCGTGCTGGTCGTCCGCGCGACGGGCGCGCCCGTGCCCATGGGGCCGCGTGACCATTGGTATCATGATCTCGCCGAGAACGTCGGCACCGATTGCCCGGCCGAACCGATGGCGGCCGAAGACCCGTTGTTCATCCTCTACACCAGCGGATCGACCGGCAGCCCCAAGGGCGTGCTCCACACCACGGCGGGCTATCTGCTCTGGGTCAGCTTCACCCACCGGCTCTGCTTCGATTATCGCGCCGATCAGGTCTGGTGGTGCGCGGCCGATATCGGCTGGGTGACCGGGCACAGCTACATCCTCTACGGCCCGCTCGCCAACGGGGCCACGACGCTGATGTTCGAAGGATTGCCGAACTGGCCCGACGCGAGCCGCATCTGGCAGGTCGTCGACCGCCACCGCGTCGAGGCGATCTTCACCGCGCCGACGGCCTTGCGCGCGTTGATGAAGGAAGGCGACGCGCCCGTCCGCGCGACCGACCGCTCCAGCTTGCGCGTGCTGGGCACCGTGGGCGAACCGATCAATCCCGAAGCGTGGCGCTGGTATCACGATGTCGTGGGCGACGGCCGCTGCCCGGTCGTCGACACTTGGTGGCAGACCGAGACCGGCGGCGCGATGATCGCCCCGGTCGCGGGCACCACCGACCTGAAACCCGGATCGGCGACCCTCCCGCTCCCCGGCGTCCAGCCTGCCCTGGTCGACGAACACGGCATTGTGCTGGACGGCGCGGCCAGCGGCAATCTGATCATCACCGCCTCATGGCCGGGGCAGATGCGGACCGTCTGGGGCGACCATGCGCGCTTCTTCCAGACCTATTTCACCACCTATCCGGGCAGCTATTTCACCGGCGACGGCTGCCGCCGCGACGCGGACGGCTATCACTGGATCACCGGCCGGGTCGATGACGTCATCAACGTCTCGGGTCACCGCATGGGCACCGCCGAGGTCGAAAGCGCGCTCGTCCTCCACCCCCGCGTCGCCGAAGCCGCCGTCGTGGGCATGCCGCACGCGATCAAGGGTCAGGGCATCTACGCCTATGTCACGCTCAACGCCGGCACCGAAGCATCGCCCGATCTGGCCCAGGCGCTGAAAGGCTGGGTCCGGACCGAGATCGGCGGCATCGCCGTCCCCGACGCGCTCCAGTTCGCGCCCGCGCTCCCCAAGACCCGCTCGGGCAAGATCATGCGCCGCATTCTGCGCAAGATCGCCGAAGGAGACGTGGATAGCCTGGGCGATACCTCCACCCTCGCCGACCCTTCGGTGGTCGACGATCTGGTCGCCAACCGCGTCGCCTGACCTACCGCCCTTCCACCACCCCCACCAGATCGCGCACCGCGGCATAGGTGATCGGTTTCTCCAGATACGGCCGCCCCGATTCCATCAGGAACGCGGTCGTGATCGGATTCCCCATGTCGCCGGTCGCGAACGCCAGCCGGTTCAGCAACTCGGGCCGCACCCGCTGCACCCAGCGGTACAGCGCCGGCCCGTCGACGCCCGGCATTCGCATGTCGCTGACGATCAGGTCGAACCGGCCGGTCCCCAGCAGCGCCTGCGCGGCGGACCCGTTCTCGACCACGCGGCACTGATAGCCCTCGCGCTGCAACAGCCCCGCCAGCGCCTCGCCCAGTTCGCGTTCGTCATCCACCACCAGCGCGGTGCGCGTCCGGCTGATCGAGCGCCCCGGCTCCGTTTTCACGGGCACGGGCGTGTGCGCCCCGCACGGCAGCGACAGGCGGAACACCGCGCCCTCCTGCCCGGGCACCAGTTCCAGCGCCCCGCCATGCGCCGCGGCCAGCCCGTGGCTGAACGCCAGCCCCATTCCCGTCCCCTGCCCGATCGGCTTGGTCGTGAAGAACGGCTCGAACAGCCGCCGCCGCACCGCCTCGGGCACGCCCGGTCCGCTGTCGGCGACCTCCAGCTCCACGCCCCCGTCCACCGCGCGCGTCGAAACGGTCACCCGCCGCGCGGCGCAGTCCGCCATCGCATGCTGCGCATTGACCAGCAGGTTGACGACGATCTGGTGCAATTGATCGGGGTCCGCCTCGATCCGCGGCAAGGCGGGTTCGAACGCGCGCGTCACCACCACGCCATCGGCCGCGAATCCGTACGCCACCAGATCGAGCGCGGCGGTCGCCACCGCGTTCAGATCGACCGCGCGCCGCACCGGCTCCTGCCGCCGCGCCATCGCCAGAAAGGTCCGCACGATCTTGGCGCAGCGTTCCGCCGCCTCGCGCAGCTTGCCCGCGCGCTCCGCCAGCGGCCCGTCGCCTGCCTGGTGCGCGATCAGATCGGCCTGCGCGGTGACGATCGACAGCGGGTTGTTCAGCTCGTGGCTGACACCCGCCAGCAATGCGCCCAGCGCCGACAGCTTTTCGGTCTGGTGCAGCGTCTCGCGGCTCTGCGCCAGTTCCGCCTCGGCGCGCATGCGCTCGGTGAGGTCGATGGTGAAGCCGCCGGTGCATGCCTCGCCCGCGCCCGCGATCGGGAACGCGACCGACACGATCGCGCTGTGATGATCGCGCGTCGGATCGACCAGCTCCGCGCTCGCGGTCGCCCCGCCGCGCGCCTCCGCCTCGATCGCCTCCAGCCGCGTCGCCAGCTCGGGCGCCAGGAACTCGGCCGGATGCCGCCCCAGAATCGCCTCGCCCGGGTGCCCCAGGGCATAGGCCAGCTCCGGATTGATCCGCAGATATCGCCCGCCCGCATCCTTCACATGCATGCCGAGCGGGGCGCGTTCCATGAAGGCCGACAACAGCGCCTCGCTTTCGCGCCGTTGCCGGTCGGCCCGCACCTGTGTCAGCGTCGCGTGCAACCGCTCGCCCAGATCGTGCAGCAACTGCGCCTCCGCCGCGGTCCACGCGCGTGGGTTCCGCGACACCGCCGCCAGCACGCCCGGATCATCGTCCGTCCCCAGCGGCACCGACAGCAATGCCGCGACGCCGCGCCGCGCCAGAACCGGCGCGACGACCCGATCGAGCATGATCTCGCCCGCCAGGTCGAGGCCCATCGCCGCGCCATCCGTCCGCCTGCGGATCACCCGGGTTTCGCCGCGGAACCACCGGCACGCGCCACCATCGCGCCGCGAATGGACCGCCGCATCGACGCGCAGATGCGTCGCGATCCGGCCGAGCGTCGTCGCGACGATCGCGTCGGCGTCATCGACCCCACGCACCGCATCGCTCCAGTCGAGCAGGAACTGCGCCGCCCGCTCGCGCTCGGCCAGCGCCGCTTCGGCGCGCGCACGGCCGATCGCGGCCCAGCCCCGCTCCGCCAGCTCCTCGGCCAGCCGCACATCGCCGTCGCGCCACGCCCGGCGGCCAGGATCGTGGATCGCCAACACCGCCGCCAATGCGCCTTCGACCAGGATCGGTGCCCCCACCAGCGCATCGGCCCCGACCTGCCGCACGGTCCGCCCGCGCGACAGCATCGCCCAGGCCGCCGCGGACAGCCCCGCCCGATCATCCGCCTCGATCAACGCCACGCGCGCGACGCCCAGATGCGCGCGCAGCATCCCCGTCACGCTCGACTGGATGACGCCCGCGTCGCGCTCGTCGCGGATCGCATCCGACAGCGCACGCAGGAACAGGTCGTGCCCGTCGCGCGCGCCCGCCCGCGCCTCGCTGTCCTCCAACCGCGCCAGCGTGCGCGCGTGAAGCACCGTGCGCCGACAGCTCGCCGCGACGCGGCCAACGGTCGCGGCGTCCTCCGTATCCCCGGCGATTCCGTCGACGAACAGCATGGCGACGACCTCGCCGTCGCGGTGGAGCGGTACCACGATGCGGTCCGATTGGTCCGTCACCAGACCTTCCGGGACGATACCGCCCCCGACCCCGCCCTGCCAGATCGCCAACGTGCCCGGCAATCCGTCGGCATCGACCCGCACGAACCCCGCCGCGCTCGCGTCCATCCGCCGCGCGAGCGCCGCCGCCACCGATTCAAGCACGACGGCCGGATCGGCATCGACCGACAGCAGTCGATCGAGCCAATCTTCGCCTTGGGTTCGATCCAGCAGGATCGCTGCGACGTCCGTCATGGTCTTCCAGTCCCCCGACCGGCAGATACGCGCTTCGCCTGCCCCCTTACGCGTATCGGCGCGGCGATGCGACCTGTTTGCCGCAACAGGTGATGACCTGTGCCGGAACCGGGTTTAAGATGCGATGATGGCCGACGATCCAGCCCAGCTCGCGCTCGCCAGCCTGCTTGCCGGCTTGCGGCATGATCTCAACAACCCGCTGTCGATCATCGTCGCCCAGGCCGAACTCCTTGAATATGAAGCCGCCGGCACCCCCGCCGCCGCCCGCGCCGCCACCATCCGGCGCGCCGCCGATCGCGTGGCGGGGATCGTCCAGACCGCGCTTGTGGGGCCCGGCGACTCGGGGCTGGTCGCCACACCGATCGCCGCCGATGTCGTCGCG
>DASVUT010000016.1:0-5272 GCA_036386955.1 Sphingomonas sp.
AACACCGCGGCGGTGGCACGCAAGCGGGCGGCTGCGCCGAAGGAGGATTTCCTGCAAAGGGAGGGTGGGATTTATTAAAGCGGGTGGCCTTGCCCCGCTTCTTTCTGGACTGGGAGGTCTCCTCGCAGCGTATCCTGTCCTCCCCCTCCGTCGCCTTCGGCGCCACCTCCCCCTTGCGGGGGAGGATTCAAGCTGATCCTCCCCCGCCAGGGGGAGGTGGCGTGCGTAGCACGACGGAGGGGGAGGTCACGGTGAGCGTTGAAGTTGCTCTATGCGCCTAAACGCGACGGCGGTGATCTGGCGAACTACGCCTTCAAGGTTGGTCAGCACGTCAGTGGCCGCATAGCGCAGAACCCGTACGCCTTGCGCCGCGAGCCAGGCATCCCGCGTGGCGTCGCGAGCGGGTCGATCGCCGCGCGCATGCGCTTCGCCGTCGACCTCGACGGCGAGCTTAGCGGGCGCGCAGTAGAAATCGAGCACGAACGGACCCGCTGGTTGCTGTCGGCGGAAGCGAAGCCCTTCCTGGTTGCCGCGGAGTGCCGACCATAGGGCAAGTTCGGGCGGCGTCATCGTTGCGCGCAGGCGCTTGGCTCGACCGCGGGCTTTGCATGAGCCTTCGAGGCGCATCCTGTCCTCCCCCCTCCGTCGCCCTGCGGCGCCACCTCCCCCGGGCGGGGGAGGATCGATTGTGTCCGCCTTGCCAAGGGCGGGGGGAATCTACTAGCGCCAACCTATATGCGGGCTCCGTCGCCCAACCGCCGACCGGGTAGCGCGGCGGACCAAGGAGAATAGCATGCGCGCCGAAGCGCAGTCCCATGTCGATACGATCAACAGCGCGCTGGCCCTGTTGCGCAGGTTCCTGAACTGGGACGAGGCGCTGCGGCGGCTGGACGAGCTGAACGCGCGCGTCGAGGATCAGGCCCTGTGGAGCGATCCCAAGGCCGCGCAAGCGGTCATGCGCGAGCGCCGGCGGCTGGACGAGGCGATCGCGGCGACGCGCGCGATCGAAAGCGAGCTGAACGACAATGTCGAGCTGATCCAGATGGCCGAGGCCGAGGGCGACACGGCGATGGAAACCGATGCCGTCGCGGCGCTCGCCGAACTGGCGGAGCGGGCGGAGCGCGACAAGGTCAAGGCGCTGCTGGCGGGCGAGGCCGACGGCAACGACACCTATATCGAGGTCAACGCGGGCGCTGGCGGCACCGAGAGCCAGGATTGGGCCGGGATGCTCAGCCGCATGTATTCGCGCTGGGGGGAGCGGCACGGGCTGAAGGTCGAGCTGATCGACAGCCATGCCGGCGAGCAGGCGGGGATCAAATCGGCCACGCTGCTGCTGAAAGGCGAGAACGCGTACGGATATGCCAAGACCGAATCGGGGGTGCACCGGCTGGTGCGGATCAGCCCCTATGACTCGGCGGCGCGGCGGCACACGAGCTTCGCCAGCGTCTGGGTCTATCCGGTGGTCGATGAGAATATCGAGGTCGAGTACAACGAAAGCGACCTGCGCATCGACACGTACCGGGCATCCGGCGCGGGCGGGCAGCACATCAACACGACCGACTCGGCGGTGCGGATCACGCATATTCCGACCGGGATCGTCGTGCAGTGCCAGAACCAGCGGTCGCAGCACAAGAACAAGGCGGAGGCGTATAACCAGCTCCGCGCGCGCCTGTACGAGCGCGAACTTGCGATCCGCGAACAGGCGGCCAACGCGGAAAGTGCGAGCAAGACCGATATCGGCTGGGGACACCAGATCCGGTCCTATGTCCTGCAACCCTATCAGTTGGTGAAGGACCTGCGCACCGGCGTCACCTCCACCGCGCCCGGCGACGTGCTCGACGGGGCGCTCGATCCGTTCATGGCGGCGGCGCTGTCGCAGCGGGTGACGGGCGAGGCGGTGGCGGTGGAGGACGTGGATTGAGACGCGTCCTCCTCGCGGGCGTGCTGGTCGCGCTCGGGCTTGCCGCGTGCGACGGATCGAAACCGCTGATCAAGCCGCAGGTGAGCAAACCCCGCTTTCCGGCCGCGGACCGTCCAGTGGCCAAGATCGTGTCGTCGCGCTGGTCGGACGAGGATGCGCGCGACCGGGTGCGCGAAGGCGAGCTGGTGATGGACCGCGCCGCGATCCGGCCGGGGATGACGGTGGCCGATATCGGCGCGGGCGAGGGTTATTACACGATCCGTCTGGCGCAGCGGGTGGGCCCTGAGGGCCGCGTGCTGGCCGAGGACATCGTCGCCGCGACCAGGGACGCGCTGGCCGAACGGGTCGGGCGCGAGCGGCTGGACAATGTGAGCGTGCGGCTGGGCGAACCCGCCGATCCCAAGCTGCCGGCCAACAGTTTCGACCGGGTTTTGATGGTGCATATGTATCATGAGATCGAGCAGCCCTACGAGTTCCTGTGGCGGCTGCGCCCGTCGCTGAAGCCCGATGGGCTGGTGATCGTGGTGGATGCCGATCGGCCGACGGAGAAGCACGGGACGCCGCCCGAATTGCTGATGTGCGAGTTCGCGGCGGTCGGCTATGTGCAGGTCGCGCGGGTGGCGATGCCGTCGGCGGGCGGGTATCTGGCGTCGTTCCGGCCGCAGGGACCCGCGCCCGAGCCGCGTGCGATCAAGGCGTGCCAGATCGACTGATGCGGCAATATCTGGACCTGATGGCCCGCGTGCTCGACACCGGAACGCGCCAGACCGACCGGACGGGGACGGGCACGCTGTCGGTGTTCGGGGCGCAGATGCGGTTCGATCTGCGCGAGGGGTTCCCCGCGCTGACGACCAAGAAGCTGCATCTGCGCTCGATCATCGTGGAGCTGTTGTGGTTCCTGCGCGGCGATACCAACGTCGCGTGGCTGCACGAGAACCGGGTGAGCATCTGGGACGAATGGGCCGATGCGAACGGCAATCTGGGCCCCGTATACGGCAAGCAATGGCGCGACTGGGTGGCGGCGGACGGGCGGCACATCGACCAGATCGCCGGGTTGATCGAGCAGATCAGGACGACGCCGGATTCGCGGCGCCAGATCGTCACCGCCTGGAACCCGGGCGAGCTGCACGCGATGGCGTTGTCCCCATGCCATTGCCTGTTCCAGACGCATGTCGCCGACGGGCGGCTGTCGCTGCAACTGTATCAGCGGTCGGCCGATATCTTTCTGGGGGTGCCGTTCAACATCGCCAGCTATGCGCTGCTGACCCACATGCTGGCGCAGCAATGCGGGCTGGAGGTCGGTGACTTCATCTGGACGGGGGGCGATTGCCACCTGTACCTGAACCATCTGGACCAGGCGCGGACGCAGTTGGCGCGGGAGCCGGGCACGCTGCCTCGGCTGGAGATCGTGCGAAAGCCCGATGCGATCGACGGGTATGAGCCCGGCGACTTCGTGCTGCACGATTATGTGGCGCAGGCCCACATCAAGGCACCGGTGGCGGTATGAGGGTGCCATCAAAGTACTTTGATGGGTGCCCATGATTACGTTCGTGCTGGCGCGCGCGGAGAATGGCGTGATCGGCGTCGATGGAACGCTGCCCTGGCATTTGCCGGCCGATCTCAAGCGGTTCAAGGCGCTCACCATGGGGCGGGCGATGATCATGGGGCGCAAGACGTTCGACAGCTTCCCCGCGCCGTTGCCGGGGCGGCGGCACATCGTGCTGACGCGGGATCGGAACTGGGCGGCGGCCGGCGCGGAGGTGGTGCATGCGCCGGGTGATGCGATCACGCTGGCGGGCGAGGATGCGGTGGTGATCGGGGGTGCTGAGGTCTTCGCGCTGTTCACGCCCGATCGGGTCGAGCTGACCGAGGTGCATGCTTCGCCGGATGGAGATGCGGTGGTGCCAGGGTTCGATGGTCTGCGCGAGGTGTTTCGCGAGGACCATGCGGGCGAGGGGGATCGGCCGGCTTATTCATTCGTGACGCTGGTGCGGTGACCCTTGGGCTCCCGCCTTCGCGGGAGCCCAAGGGTTGCGTGGTATCGTCCGCCACCTATAGCCCGATTCATGCAGCGGGGAGCCATTGTGCGGATAGAGGGCGACGCGCCCGTTCCGGCTGAGCTGGCCGGCGGGATCGTGGCGCTCGGCAATTTCGATGGCTTTCACCTGGGGCATCAGGCGGTGGTCGGGGCGGCGGTGGTTCGGGCCCGGGCCGAGGGACGACCCGCGCTGGTGGCGACGTTCGATCCACATCCGGTGCGGCATTTCCGCCCCGATGCGCCGCCATTCCGGCTGACGACTTTGGACCAGCGCGAGCGGCTGTTCGCCGCCGCGGGGGCGGATGCGATGGTGGTGTTCCGCTTCGATGCCGGGCTGGCCGCGTTGACGGCGGAAGAGTTCGTGGCCGAGCGGCTGGTGGGCGCGTTGCGCGTCGGCGGCGTGGTGACGGGGGAAGATTTCACCTTCGGACGCGCCAAGGGCGGCAATGTCGCCGGGCTCGCCGAGGCCGGCGGGCGGCACGGGTTTTCGGCGCAGGCGGTGGGACCGGTGACGCTGGACGGGGAGACGGTGTCGTCGAGCCGGATCCGGGATTTCTTGCGCGCCGGCGATCCGGGTGGCGCGACGCGATTGCTGACGCGGCCATTCGCGATCGAGGGCGTGGTGCAGCATGGTGACAAGGTCGGGCGCACGATCGGCTATCCGACCGCGAACCTGGACATGGGCAAGTATCTGCGCCCGGCCTACGGCATCTATGCCGTGCGCGGGCGGTTGCCGGGTGGGCGCGTGCTGAACGGGGCGGCGAACCTGGGGGTGCGGCCGCAGTTCGAACCGCCCAAGGAGCTGCTGGAGCCGTATTTCTTCGATTTCGACGGTGACCTGTACGGGCAGCGGATCGAGGTGGAGCTGGTCGAGTATCTGCGCAGCGAGGCGCGGTTCGACGGACTGGAGGCGCTGATCACGCAGATGAACGAGGATTGTGCGCGGGCGCGGGTAATCCTTTCGCCCAACTCACCGTCACCCTGAACGTGTTTCAGGGTCCATGGTGCACCCCTGCGCTCATGCGTGCCGCTGACGGGAGCACCATGGATGCTGAAACACGTTCAGCATGACGGGAGTGCGTGGCGCGGGCGGGGTGACGGGGCGCGGGGGAGGCGCTAATGCGCCCTCACTCATGACTGATGCACCTCCAGCCGCCCGCGATTATCGCGACACCGTCTTCCTGCCGAAGACCGATTTTCCCATGAAGGCGGGGCTTGCCGCCAAGGAGCCGGCGATCCTGGCGCGCTGGGCCGAGATGGGGCTGTACCAGCGGGTGCGCGCGGCGCGCGCTGGGCAGGAGCGGTTCATCCTG
>DASVUT010000017.1:0-4121 GCA_036386955.1 Sphingomonas sp.
CATTTCCATGTTGTCGGCCAGCATGTCCGCATTGTTCTCGACAGCGGCAACCTCTGGCGACTTGTTACAGGCGGCGAGCGACATCAAGCCGGCGGTTGCGAGAACGAGAGCGATCTTCTTCATGCGGGTACTCCAGGCATGTGTGATTCCTCGCAGCCAGCCCGATGCCGGCGCGAAGCCCTGACCATGGCCGCGCCGCCCGGACCGGTCAATCCGCTTTCGTTTCGACGCCTGAACGATCGACCGATCAGGATCAGCGCGGCTTGACCGGCCCGATCTCCTCGGGCGCGTCGGCGACGACGGCGAGCATCGCTGTCCAGGCGGCGACGTTCTGACGCAATTGTTCGGGGTCGATCCGGTCCAGCGTGTCCTCGGGCGTATGGTGCCAGTCGAAATAGCGCAGCCCCGACTGGTTCAGATCGACACCCGCTACGCCCGTGCGGATGACCGGCGCGATGTCGGTCCCGTCACCGGCCAGCCCTGCACCGCGGACGATCCCGAGCGGCGCCAGCGCGACGGCCAGCCTGTCACCGATCGGCTTGGCGGGCGCGGCGAAGTTCGTCTCGAACCGCCAGACGCGATCGGCGCCGAAGTCGCTCTCACTTGCGGTGGCATGACGCTCGCCCGCATGCGCCCGTGCATAGGCCTGTCCGCCCCAGCCGCCGGTTTCCTCGTCGCCGAACCAGACCACGCGGATGGTGCGGCGGGGGCGGTGGTCATCCATCAGGATCTTGGCCGCGGCGGTAGTGATTCCCAGGCCGCTCGCATCGTCGATCGCGCCCGTGCCCAGTTCCCAGCTGTCCAAATGCCCACCGATCAGCACGATGCCTGCGTTCTTGTCGGTCCCCGGAACCTCCGCCACGACATTGCCGGACATGCGGTTGCCGACGAAACGCGGCGTCAGCACGAGCCTGAGCGTCACCGGCTTGCCGCGCTCCACGATGCGCTCCAGATTCTCGGCGTCCGCGACCGAGAGGGCCGCCGCCGGGATCGGCGCGACGCCCGCGTCGAAGTTGGTGCCGCCGGTGTGTGGCCCGCGCCCATGATCGGTTCCGATCGAGCGAATGACGATCGCGACCGCGCCTTTCCGCGCGGCGACATTGGGCCCGCCGAAGCGTGCCGTCCCCGCACTCCCATAGCTCGATCCATCCTGGGTCGGCTCCATCACGGTCGACACGAAGACGATCTTCCCGCGCACGGCGCTT
Source organism: Sphingomonas sp. (assembly GCA_036386955.1). Taxonomy (GTDB): domain Bacteria; phylum Pseudomonadota; class Alphaproteobacteria; order Sphingomonadales; family Sphingomonadaceae; genus Sphingomonas. The sequence goes on from DASVUT010000017.1 coordinate 1,206, forward strand.
TCCGACGCGAGCAGCAGGTCGTTGAGGCTGGCGAAGTAAGCCACCTGTCCCGTCAGCCCCGTCGCGGGCGTCGCGCCGGAATTGCCCAGCGCGGTCAGCCGGAGCGGCTGGGGATAGGGTGATACGACCTCGCCCGTCTCCAGCCCGCGCTCCCAGACATTCTGCAGCTCGTACGGCTCGATTCGGACGTTGCGAAAACCCAGCGCCTTGAGCCGCGTGACCGCCCAATCCCGCGCCTGCGCCTGCGCCGCCGAGCCCCCGGGTGGTCGCGGACCGATCTCGGTCGTCAGCCCCTCGACGATCGAATACGCCACCTCGTCCTTCAGCCCCTTGTCTCGAAGCTGCGCCACTTTGGGATCGACGATGACGGCCGAAGGGATCGGGCGAGGCCGCGCAACGGCCGGCTGAGTCGGGGTGACCGGTGCCTGTTGGGCGAGCACGGGAAAAGGCAAAGTCGCGAACAGAAGAGCCGTGATGCGAGACATGGTGAACTCCGTGAGGTTGGATGCGGTGTGCCGCGTCGGCCGCAACCGGGCAAGCGGCCGTTGCACGATCGGCCCGCGTTGCCATCCCGCGCGCGCGTCGCTATCTGTAGCTGCATATCCCGCATCTCGAAGCACGGAGCACGAGCCCATCATGGCCGTCCAGTACACTTACGTCATGAAGGGTCTGTCCAAGACCTTCCCCGGGGCCAACAAGCCCGTTCTCAACAACATCCACCTGCAGTTTATTCCCGGTGCCAAGATCGCGATCATCGGTCCGAACGGCGCCGGCAAGTCGACGCTGATGAAGGTGATGGCGGGTATGGACCCGGACTTCACCGGCGAGGCTTGGGCGGCGGAGGGAATCCGCGTCGGGTATCTCGCGCAGGAGCCGCAGCTCGACGCGACCAAGGACGTGATGGGCAACGTCAAGGACGGGGTCCGTCCCGTCGCCGATCTGGTCGATCGATTCAACGCGATCTCGGCCGAGATGGGCGATCCGCAGGATGATACCGATTTCGACGCGCTGATGGAGGAAATGGGCGATCTGCAGGCCAAGATCGACGCCGTCGACGGCTGGTCGCTCGACAGTCAGCTGGAACAGGCGATGGAGGCGCTGCGCTGCCCCCCCGGCGACGCCGATGTGACCAAGCTGTCGGGCGGAGAGAAGCGCCGCGTGGCGTTGTGCAAGCTGCTGCTCGAGAAGCCCGAGATCCTGCTGCTCGACGAGCCCACCAACCATCTCGATGCTGAAAGCGTCGCGTGGCTGGAGAACTATCTGAAGGAGTATGCGGGCAACGTGATCCTGGTCACCCACGATCGCTACTTTCTCGACAATGTCGTCAACTGGGTGCTCGAACTCGATCGCGGCCGGTATTACACCTATGAGAGCAACTATTCGGGCTATCTGGAGAAGAAGGCGAAGCGCCTCGAACAGGAAGAGCGCGAGGATGCGGGTAAGCAGCGCGCGATCGCCGACGAACTCGCCTGGATGCGCCAGACGCCCAAGGCGCGTCAGACCAAGTCCAAGGCCCGCATTCGCGCGTTCGACGAACTCATGGCCAAGCAGGAAAGCCGCGTCGCCGGCAAGGCGCAGATCCTGATCCAGCTCCCCGAGCGGCTGGGCGGCAAGGTGATCGAGGCCAAGGGCCTGACCAAGGCTTATGGCGACAAGCTGTTGTTCGACGGGCTGGACTTCACACTGCCCCCCGGCGGCATCGTCGGCGTCATCGGCCCCAATGGTGCTGGCAAGTCGACGCTGTTCAAGCTGATCACGGGCCAGGAGAAGCCCGACAGCGGATCGATCGATGTCGGGTCGACCGTGCGGCTTGGCTATGTCGACCAGAGCCGCGACGACCTCGATCCCAACAAGAATGTCTGGCAGGAAATCTCGGACGAGCTGGAAGTCTTCCGCTTCGGCAAGCAGGAACTGGGCACGCGCGCCTATGTCGGCGCGTTCAACTTCCGCGGTCCCGATCAGCAGAAGAAGGTCGGGCAGCTTTCGGGTGGTGAGCGCAACCGCGTCCACATGGCCAAGATGCTGAAAGAGGGCGGCAACGTCCTGTTGCTCGACGAGCCGACCAATGATCTGGACGTCGAAACGCTACGTGCGCTTGAGGAGGCCCTGGAGACCTTCGCCGGCTGCGCGGTGGTCATCAGCCACGATCGCTTCTTCCTCGATCGCCTGTGCACCCACATCCTGGCGTTCGAAGGCGACAGCCATGTCGAATGGTTCGAGGGCAATTACGAAAGCTACGAGGAAGACAAGCGCCGCCGCATGGGTGACGCTGCCGACCGACCGACGCGGCTGGCCTACAAGAAGCTGACGCGCTGACGACTGGTCGAAAGGGCATGGGGCGTTCGGATCCAGTCGTCCCTTGGCCTGGAGGTCGCGCGTAGGGAGCAGGGCTACAGGCCCGATGTGTCGATCGTGAGTCCGTTGATCGTCGCGGCCATCAGGATATCGCCGGCCGCCACCGTCGCGCTGTTGCGATACACCGTATTGTCAGGTGCCCACATCTGGTGAATCGTGCGGCCGTTCACGTCCGCGACCCAATATTCGGGGACACCCGCCGCGGCGTATATGCGCTGCTTAGTGCGCAGATCGTCGTCGAGCGTCGTATCGGATACCTCGACCACCAGAGCGACGGAGTGTCCCGGGATCAACCCCTTGCCACCTGGCTCGCTGGTCAGTGTCAGATCAGGTTCGGGCGCGTCGTTCGGGGACAGGGCGACGCTCACCTCGACCATGACCGTCAAGGGCGAGCCGATCGCCCGCAGCGCGTCCCGTAGGATATCGTAGAGCACCATCTTCGCGCGCGCATGCGGCCGGTGTTGCGCGTTCATGTACACGATCTCTCCGCCCAGCAGCTCCGTCTTGCCATAGGCCGCGAACGCACCGGCTTCGTCGAGCAGCAGGTAATCCTCCACTCTG
>DASVUT010000018.1:0-10552 GCA_036386955.1 Sphingomonas sp.
CTGGAGCAACCCCGAACGCTACTTCGCCGACCGCCAAGAGATCGAACGCGAGCTGCAACGCATCGCAAGGGAGGTGGCCCGTGGCTGACTATCCGTACAACACCTCACGCTGGAAGGCGCTGCGCCTTCGCCAGCTCGCCATGCACCCGACGTGTGAGGGATGCGAAGCCATGGGGCGGCTGACCCCGGCCAACACCGTTGACCACCGCGTGCCGATCAAGGCCGGTGGCGCGCCGTTCCCCGGGCATGATGGGCTCGCCTCGCTATGCGGGCCTTGCCACGGTGCAAAGACGGCGCGCGGTGTGGAGGCGGGCGCTATCCGCTCGACCAAGCCGAGGAAGGGATGCGACGCGGACGGCAAGCCGCTTGATCCGACACACCCGTGGAGCGGAAAATCGCTCAGAGCTGACCGACAAGGGACCGACGCCCACCCTTCGCGCTCAGTTAGTTTCATTCGTAACCAGTTCGGCGGCGATCATGGGTAAGCGCGGACCTGGTGCATCGCGGCTCCGGCTGGCCGCTGAGGGCGCGCCGGCCGTCGTGTCGCATCCGTGGGAACAGGCGGACATGCCGCCCGACGAACAGGTGCTGGCGTTCCTTCGCTCGCTCCCGATCGTGTCCGGCTTGCGCGCTGGCGAGCTGCTGGAGCTGCTGGCGTTTCAGGAACAGTTCGTGCGAGGCGTGTACGGCACCGATCGCGAGCGGCGCACCGTCCGGCTGGCGGCGCTGAGCGTGGCACGCGGGAACGGCAAGTCGGCGCTGCTGGCGGGGCTTAGCCTGGCGCACCTGCTGGGGCCGATGCGCGAACCCTATGGCGAGTGCTACGCGGCGGCGCTCGACCGCGAACAGGCGGGCGTGCTGTACCGCATGGTTCGGGCCTACATCGAGGCGACGCCCTGGATGGCGGCGGCCGTGAACATCCGCGACTGGCACAAGGAAATTGAGGTCGAGGCCGATCGCTCCAAATGGACGGCGCTCACCAGCGACGCCCGCAAGGCGCACGGCCTGGCACCGTCTTTCTGGATAGCGGACGAGGTGGCGCAATGGCGTTCGCGGGAGCTTTGGGACAACCTGGCAACCGGAATGGGCAAGCGGGCGTCGGCGCTGGGCATCACCATCTCGACCCAAGCGGCCGATGACACCCATTTCTTTTCCGAGATGCTCGACGCCGAGCCGGTGCCGACCGTGTACGTGCAATGCCACACCGCGCCCAAGGATTGCGACCTGGACGATCGCGACGCCTGGGCCGCGGCTAACCCGGCGCTGGGCGCGTTCCTGAATGAAGAACAGTTCGCCGACGCGGCGGCGCGGGCGGCGCGCTCCCCGTCGTTCGCATCGCCGTTCCGGCAGTTGCAGCTCAATCAGCGCATCGCGGCGGAAGGCCGGTTCATCAACCCGGCCGAATGGGAGGCGAACGGCGATGCGTTCGATCCGCTGGAGCTTGAAGGGGAGCGGTGTTTCGGCGGGCTCGACCTGTCCAGCACGCGCGACCTGACCGCGCTGGCACTGTGGTTTCCCGATCACGGCAAGCTGCTCGCCTGGCATTTTGTCCCCCGCGACACGATCCGCGAACGGGTCGAGCGGGACCGCGTGCCCTATGACCGATGGGCCGTGGACGGGTGGATCACCATGACCAACGGCGCGTCCACCGATCGCGGGGCTATCGTGCACCAGCTTGCCGACATTCGCGGCCGGTACGACGTGGCGGGCATCGCGTTCGATCGCTGGCGGTTCGAGGAGTTGGGCAAGATGCTGAGCGACGAAGGCATCGACCTGCCCCTGGTCGAGTTCGTGCCGGGCTTTCGGACCTACGCGGCGGCGGTGGACGCATTCGAGCGCGCGGTCCTGGAGCGGCGCATGGGGCACGGCGGTTCGCCCATCCTGCGGTGGCAGGCGGGCAACGTCGTGGTCGAGACGGACGCGGCCGGGAACAGAAAACCAGCCAAAAATAAGTCAATCGACCGGATCGACGGCATCGCGTCGGCGATCATGGCTTGCGGGCTGGCGGCTACCGACGAGGGGCCGAAGGTGTATCGGGGGGCGGGGCTGTCGTGGGTTTAGCGGTCCGACGGCGGCCAACTCCAAACTTTGAGGGGATGCGACGGCTCCGCCCCGGGTGCCATTATCTCCGCGTAGGTTTTGCCGTACATACACCGCCAGCCAGCGTCCGTTATGTGCCACCCTGTCTCGCCAAAGAAGCGACCAGATGGTCCCTTTTCCGCAAGCCCGAGTTCCACAAGCGAGTCGAGCGTTGGTGCCCCAGTGCCAGCGCGAAATTGACCGTAAGCGAGGAAATCGCCGTGATCGTTGCTTAGCTGGTCGAGCGCGCTTCGCTGGCGGGCGTTAAGCACAATGGTCATGCGATTGCCGTCCTAATCAGGCTGCGGATTGCTTCTGGCCGAGATAGTGGGGTGCCCTGCCTCGCGATCCATGCGTCGAGGGCGGCAAGCTGATCGGGCTCAATCCGAAGGTGGATTGAAGCGGCCCCGGTCGGAGGGCGTCCCCTTTTTCGCGTACCAGCTATTGCATCGCTCATAGTTAACGCGTACCGGAAAAGCCGAGCCAAGGGAAGGGTGCAACCTCCCCCCGGCTCTAACCGCAACCGTTCCCGGAGAACGATCATGGCTACTGACGCCCCTATCACGGGCGCGCCTGCTGGCGCACGCCCGAACGTCATCAACTTCCCTACCGATCCCGTCGCGCTGTTGCGGCTTCAATTGCCCCGTTGCCGTAATCGGCGGATGCTCGACGCTTGGACGGCGGACCTGCGCAAGCATCGCACGAAACTGGCGGAGGATGCCTATGCCGGGCTGGTGGCGATGGGCGCTGTAAGTGCTTACCGCCTGTCGCAGGAGGGCTGCTGACATGGCATCCCATCGCTTGAAGCTGAACGGCTGCGCGTTCGATCCTGACGAGCCTTCCCCCTACCTGGATCAGGCGCACGCGCTGGCGATATGCCTGGAAGAAGCCGCGTCGGCGGATGTCAGCTTGAACCATGACCTGTTGCAATCTGCCGCGCGCGGCATCGCTACCTTGATCCACCTAGCAGCAGTCGGACTTTTCGAGATGGGGGAGAGGGACCGCGCTGGAGGTTAGCACTGGTGATCGCCGGTGAGATTCCCCCCCATCTCCGATTTAGCAGGGGGGGGGGAATTTCATTCGCACATCTTGCAGATAAGCCTTGCTTGTCGTTTTCATCCGTGCTTTATGCGGATGAACGGAGGCCTTGATGGCATTGCTAAGTGAGCTTGTCGCATTGTGTGAAGCGAATCGGGTCGACACCCGGGCGACGCTCAATGTGTTCGCACGTCGGCTGCGCGAGGCGGGGAGGATATCCCAAGCCGGACGCGGGCGCGGTGCGGCCCACATGACCTTCCTCGATGGCGCGCGGTTCCTCATTGCGGCAGCGGCCACCGATCAGCCTGAGCGCGCGGCCGATGCAGAGTTTGAGTTCAGCAACACGCTGCTTAGCTCTGAGGGCCCGCATAGCAGCACGTTCCTCGACGCGGCATCCGCGCCGACCCTCGACGTCGCCCTTGCTCGCGTCCTTGAAGCGTTAGCAAACGAGAGCCTCGACAATGCGGCCCGCGAAAGACGCGCGGCAAGCATTCCGGGGCACGACTTCGGCGACATGCCTCCCTCCCCGATCGTTTGGCTGATCGTGCACCGTAGCGGGGTGCAAGCGCAGCTTCGCGTCCTGGACGAGGTGTTTTGGTATCAGCACCGCGCGCTGATTGCTCTGACCGACGTGGGGACCGATCGGCACCTTACGGACCGGGCCAAGGACTACGAGCATGCCGTGGCGCGCTTTCGTAGCGGCAAAAACCTCCGTGCAGAGCTGGATCAATCGCTGTTCAGGGCTGTCGCCGGCCTGATCGGTGGACCCCGCGCATGAATACTATTCGCCTTCCGATCGGGCGTGCCGCCGCGTTTGGCACTGCGAAGCCGGTGCACCGGCAGGTCGGGCTTTTCCATCGTCGCGAGACAGACGGGTTCACCGCGCGGGGGGCTTCGGTCCCCCGCCAGATTGAGGAAGTGAAATGAAGACGCACGAATTGCAGGAACAGCGGGCGGCGATCGTCACCCGCATGACGGACGCCCACAAGGCGGACGATAACGACGCCTTCACTGCCGCCGAAACCGAGCTGCGTTCGCATGATGCAAAGCTGTCGCGCGCCAATGCGATCGACGACGCCGAGCGCCGCGAAACCGGCATCACCATCCACGGCAAGGTCGAGCGCCGGATGGATGACCAGTCGATCCTCGAAACGCTGCGCTATGCCGCCGGAATGCCGGTGGAGAACCGTGCCAAGATCGAAGAACAGCAAGCCGAGCTGGCGGAACGTGCGGGCACAAAGCCCAAGGGCGTGTTCATCGCTACCGAGTGTTTCGAGCGCCGCGCACAGCTCACCACGAACAGCGAGGCGATTACCCCGACCGACTATCGGCCGGAGTTGTTCACGTCGATGCTGACGGCCTCGACCGTCATGCAGGCGATGGGTGCAACGGTGCTGACCGGCCTTACGGGGGACGTAGAGTTCCCGCGCGAGACGGGCTCCCCGGCGGTTGGCTGGGTGAACGAAAATCAGGCGCTCCCGACCGGCGATGCCAGCTTCAATCAGGTCCGCATGACCCCGCACCACGTCGGCGCGATCACCGAATTGTCGCGTCAGCTTCTCATGCAGTCGTCCCCGGCCGCTGACCAGCTTGTGCGTCAGATGCTCGCCCGCAACATCGGCCTGGAAATCGACCGGGCTGCCATCGCCGGCACCGGCATCGGTGCCGAACCGCGCGGCCTGCTGTTCGATCCTGGCATCGCCACCGTACCCTATGCGACCGACCTGTTCATCACGACCGCCGACATGATCGCGGTGGCGGACCTGGGCAACGTGGACGCATCGCGGGGCTTCCTGTCCACGAACGGCGTAAAGGCTTCGGCGATGAAGCTGCGCACCGTGGACGGCTCCCCGATCGCGCTGGCGGACACGTTCCACGGCGAACCGGTGCGCTTCACCAATCAGGCACCGAACGACCTTGGCACGGACGATGACGAACACGCGCTGGTCTATGGTGACTTCCGCGACTTCCTCATGGGCCTTTGGTCCACGCTGGATATCCTGGTGAACCCCTACGCGGAAACCGCCTACAGCAAGGGCAACGTGCTTATCCGGGCAATGGCGACGGTGGACTTCGCAGTTCGCCGCCCCGCGTCGTTCGTGAAGGCATCGGGCGTCCCCGGCACGGTGGTTTCGGTCTGAGATGACGGCCCTGCTCCCCCCGGCCGTCGAGCGGCGTAGTTTCTCCGAGGTGAAGGCTAACGGCCGTCGCCTGGAGGGCTACGCCGCCACCTTTGGCAGCGAGGCGCGCATGGGTTCGATCGTGGAAACGATTGAGCGTGGCGCGTTCCGTTCCAGCCTTGCCGGCGACGTGCTGGCGTTGCTCGACCATGACGCGGGCAAGGTGCTGGGGCGCACGCGATCGGGCACCTTGCGGCTGTCCGAGGACACGCGCGGCCTCGCCTTCTCGCTCGACCTGCCCGACACGGCGGCGGGGCGGGACGTGCTGGCGCTTGCCGAGCGCGGCGACCTGGGAGGCATGTCGTTCGGTTTCGTCGTCCCCAAGGATGGCGAGCGGTGGAACGGCAATCGCCGATCGCTGCGAACGGTGGCGCTGAAAGAGGTTTCCGTCGTGTCGGCATGGCCGGCCTACCCCGATACCGAATTGGCACTGAGGGCGCGCCAGAGCGGCACTGAGGCGCAACGGCGCCAGCGGGTGCTGATCCTTGCGGGAGCTGCGCAATGGGCATGATTGATCGGATGGCGGCAAGCCTTGGCTTTGAGCGCCGCGCTGATACCAGCCCGGCAGACCCGTCATGGCAGGCGATTGCGCCGGGCCTGGGTTATGCCGGTGCCCTGTCGGCACGCCAAGCCGAGAACCTCTCCACCGTGCTTGCCTGCACCACGGCTATCAGTTCGGCGCTGGCGAGCATCCCGGCGCTGGTCTATCGGATCGCCGGCGACAACCGGGTCGAGGTGTTCGGGCACCCGCTGCGCTCGCTCACCCGCAATGGCGTCGGCGCGCGCATGTCGTGGCCCGACTTTATCGAACACTTGGTCGCGTCGGCACTGCTGACCGGCAACGGCCTTGCGTCCATCGAGCGCGACTCCAGCGGTTCACTGGCGGGCTTCACCTGGATTCCGTGGGGCATGGTGACGGTGGCGTACCTCGCCAGCGGCCGGCTCGCCTACGACGTGTCGGATGGCCGGGGCAACGCGCGCCGGTTGCTTGAAGGCGAGGTGCTTCACCTTCGCGACCGCACCGACGACGGCCTTGTCGGACGTTCGCGCCTGTCGCGCGCGGCCGAGACGGTCGAGAGCGTCAACGCGGCGAACCTTCACGCGCGATCGTTCCTGCAACGTGGCGCGTCCCCGTCGGGCGTGATTGAATACCCCGGCACCTTCACCGCCGAACAGCGCATCGGCCTGCGGGATCAATTCAGCGCGCGCCATAGCGGTGCCGCCAATGCCGGGTCCACGCTGATCCTGGACGGCGCGATGACGTGGAAAGCGTCACAGATCAGCCCCGAGGATGCCGAGCTGCTCGAAACGCGCAAGTTCGGCACCGAGGAAATCTGTCGCCTGTTCGCGGTGCCGCCGCCGCTGGTGCAGGACTATTCGCACAACACGTTCACGAACAGCGAGACGGCGGGCCGGTGGTTCGCCATGTTCTGCCTCGCACCGTGGGCGCGCAAGATCGAAGCCGAGTTCGCGCGTTCGGTGTTCCCGACCGGCGGGCCTTTCGAGCTAGAGCTGGACCTGTCGGGCTTCCTGCGCGGCGACCCGGCAACCCGGTGGAACGCGCACAAAATCGCGCTGGAAACGGGCGTGCTTGATCCTGACGAGGTGCGGCTGGTCGAGGGCTGGAACCCCCGCCCGGCCGGCGGCGCGGCTCCCGTGACGGAGGCGGCGGCATGATGCTTGTGACCCTGCCCGAGGCCAAACAATTCCTTCGCGTAGATCACGACGAGGAAGACGCGACGATCACCCTGTTGATCGGTGCCGCCAGTGAGGCGGTGCTGACAATGGCCGATGGGTGGACGATCACCGACCCGGTGCCCGACCGGCTCAAGCTGGCGGTGCTGACGCGCGTGGCGATTGCGTTCGACAATCGCGACAGCGTGAAGGCTGGCGATGGCGAGGTGCACCTGATCGGCCCGTTGCGGGTGCTGGGCGTCTAGCATGACCGCACGATCGACCTTCAAGAAGGCTGAGATTGACGCCGTTGCCGCATGGGCAATGAAGGGCGTTCGGCTCGCTATGGTCGAGAAGGCGGACGGCACTCGCATCATCATGGCAGCGGCCGATGTTGACACCCCTGCCCCGTCTAACGACCTGGACGCCCGCCTCGACGCGTTCGGAGCGATGTAGTGACACCCGGCTTCAAATGGGCGCGGCCGTTCCGCGATCGGCATGGCAAGCAACGCTACCGCTTTCGGCGCGTCGGCTACCCTGTCTACAACTTCAAATCGCCGTTCGGCACCAAGGCATTCGAGCGCGAGTATGCGGCGTGCCTGGAGCGCGACGCCGCGCCGGTAGGCGTCACGCGTGTCGCCCCCGGCAGCGTGTCGGACGTGATTGCGCGCTATTATGCAGACAATGCCTTCCAAGACTTACGGCCCGCGACACAGGCGGTGTATCGCGGCGTCCTAGAGCGGTTCCGCGATAAGTTCGGGAACGACCCCCTTAAGGCGTTCGATGCCGAGCGGATCGGGCGGCTGATGACGGCGATGCGCGCGAAGCCCCATGCGGCCGCGCGGCTCCGGAAGCTGCTCGCGTCACTGTTCAAGCGGGCTCGCGTCGCCAAGCTGGTGCCTCACGACTTCGATCCGATCAAAGACACCTCGCCCCCCAAAGCGGACACCGTTGGCTATCACCGATGGACTGAGGATGAGCTGGCAGCATTCGAGGCCAAGCACGCCTTGGGCACCAAGCCGCGCCTGGCATTCGCCCTGCTGCTTTACAGCGCGCAACGCAGCGGCGACGTTCGCTTTATCACGGTGGACGCGATCGCGAGCGGACGCATTCAGCTCGACCAAAGCAAGACCAGCAACGCCGTTGACGTGCCGGTCATTGCCCCGCTGGCGGAGGCGTTGGCGGCGGGTCCGATCGGCAAGGTGACGGTGCTAGAGGCGCGCGGGGGACAGCCATTCACGCCCAAGGGCTTCTACCAGATGATGAAGCGCGCGTGCATCGACGCGGGCCTGCCCCATTGCACCCCTCACGGCTTGCGCAAGGCGGCGGCGCGGCGTTGCCGAGAGGCCGGATGCACCGACGACGAAGGCATGACGATCACCGGGCATACGAGCGTCAGAGAGTACCGGCGCTACGCTGGTGCCGACGCGCGCGGAACGACCGCAGACACCGCGTCTAGCAAGGTTTTGGCTAACCTTCCGCAGAGGGTAGCCAAGGAACATTCCCAACCCATTGAGGAGGTTAGCGAAATGACCCCGGCCTGGATGCCCCGTGAGGATTCGAACCTCAATTAACGGAGTCAGAGTCCGTAGTCTTACCTTTAGACGACGGGGCAGCAGGCCCGCGGCCGTCTAGGCAAGGCTTGGCGGCCTGTCAACGCTCGCTTGTCGCAGCGGGCGCGAGCGGCTATCCTGCCCCCAAGCACCGAGCGGGCCCTGGTCCGTGACGGCAGAACAGAACAGTGAGTTTGAGCGGCATGGGCGAAATCGCCAAGGCGCCGCGCGGGGAGGCGGTGGTGCCGCCCCGGCCGGCAAATACCGGATCGGCACGTGGCCGCTGGTCCAACGCACCGGCGTTCGCCGCGCTCGATCTGGGCACCAATAATTGCCGGCTGTTGATCGCCCGGCCACAGGAATCGGGCTTTGCCGTGGTCGACGCGTTCAGCCGCATCGTGCGGCTGGGCGAGGGCCTCGCCACGAGCGGGCGGCTAAGCGATGCCGCGATCGACCGGACGATCGCGGCGCTGCGGGTGTGCGCGGACAAGCTGCGCCGGCGGCCGGTGACGATGGCGCGATCGGTCGCGACCGAGGCCTGCCGTCAGGCGGTCAACGGCCCCGCCTTCATCGAACGCGTGCTGGCGGAAACGGGCATCCGGCTCGACATCATCACCGCCGAGGAGGAGGCGCGGCTGGCGGTGCTGGGGTGTCATGCGCTGATCGAGCCGGGCGAGGACCCGGCGCTGATCTTCGACATCGGCGGCGGGTCGACCGAGCTGGTGCTGGTCGACACCGCCTCGCCGATCCCGCGCGTGCTCGACTGGCATTCGACGCCCTGGGGTGTCGTGTCGCTGACCGAACATGCTGGCGGCGGCGAAGGGCGCGACGGGCGCTTGGCGGCCTATGGGACAATGCGCGACATCGTGCGCGAAAGCTTCGCCGCGTTCGCTGAGCGCCTGCCGACGGGGGTCGCGCGGCCGCGGCTGCTGGGGACGAGCGGCACCGTGACGACGCTCGGCAGCGTGCATCTGGGGCTGGACCATTATGACCGCGGCGCGGTGGACGGGTTGATCGTCCCTGCCCCGGCCATGCGCGCGATCAGCCAGGATCTGGCGGGACGATCGATCGCCGAGCGGGCCGAGTTCGCGTGCATCGGGCAGGAGCGCGCCGACCTGGTCGTCGCGGGCTGTGCGATCCTGGAGGAGATCATGGATTTGTGGCCGGCGGCGCGGCTGGGCATCGCCGATCGTGGCATCCGCGAAGGCATATTGCGGCGGCTGATGGGCAGCCCCCGTCCGTGAGCCATCAATCATGAGCCGGGGTGGATCGGGCGGGCACACCCGCGTCAAGACCGCGCGCAAGCGGACCGCGCAATCGACGCGCTGGCTGGAGCGGCAGTTGAACGACCCTTATGTCCGCCGCGCCAAGGCGGAAGGGTATCGGAGCCGCGCGGCGTACAAGCTGACCGAACTCGACGCGCGGTTCGGGTTCCTGAAGGGGGTGCGGCGGGTCGTCGATCTGGGCATGGCGCCGGGCGGGTGGAGCCAGGTGGTGCGCCGCACGACGCCGGCCGCCGCGATCGTGGGGATAGACCTGTTGCCGGTCGACCCGATCGACGGCGTCGAAATCCTCGAAATGGATTTCATGGCCGATGCGGCCCCGGCGCGGCTGGTGGAGGCGCTGGGCGGCGCGCCCGACCTGGTGCTGTCGGACATGGCGGCGAACACCGTCGGCCATCCGCAAACCGATGCATTGAGGACGATGGCGCTGGTCGAAGCGGCGCTGGCCTTCGCGTGCGACGTGCTGAAGCCAGGCGGTGCGTTCGTCAGCAAGGTGTTCGCAGGGGGTGCCGATGCGACCTTGGTGGCGGAGATGAAGCGCAACTTCACGACGGTGAAACATGCCAAGCCGCCGGCGAGTCGCAAGGGGTCGGTGGAGTGGTTCGTGGTGGCGCAGGGGTTCAAGGGCCGCGCCTAGGCCCGCGAGCAAGTCTCCGCGTCGGCGGAGACTCCGGCGAGCTCAGTTGTTGGAGGATTCCTGCCGCACCGGGCCGCCCGGAGGGGCATCGGCGGCGACGGCGCCGGC
>DASVUT010000019.1:0-3834 GCA_036386955.1 Sphingomonas sp.
TGCCGCGTTCGATCAGCACGTCCTTGGCGCTGGCACCCAGCGCCGGCCCCGACGAGGCGAAATATTCCAGCCCCTTCAGGTTGCGCTTGAGCGCGCGCTCGAACTCGGCAGCGGCGGTCGATAGGGGATCGAGTGTCGTGGCCAAGGTCAGCCGTGCCTTGATTGTACCCCCGCGAAGGCGGGGGTCCAGACTAGGTTCCCGCCTTCGCGGGCACACAAGAGGAGGCGGGTGTTCAGGATGGCTCCGGCGGTCTGCGGCCACGCGTCGGCTTGGGCCTTGCCGGCGTGGGGGAGGGCAGCAACGCCGCCTCGATCCGCGCCAGCGACGCTTCCATCCGGCCTAGTCGCGCCGACAGGTCCTCGATTTCGGCGCGGCTCGGCATGTTGGCGGCCGCCAGCACGCGTTCCATCATGTCCTTGGCAGCCGCTTGCGCCTGCAATTGCGCGCCCTGCGCCCCGTGCATGGTGCGCGACCATTCGTCCGATTGCAGCATTTGACCGCCGACGCTGTTCGCCATCTTCTCCCATTCGCCCAGCATCTGGCGGAACAAGGAAGCGGGATCGGGAACCGTCATGCGGCGCAGCATCGGCGCGCGCAGGGCAGGCGTCAACCCGTCGTCAGGGCGTCACCGCGCGCGGCCCATCCGCCGTCGCCTCCAGCGCGCTGTCGCCGCCGAGAACGCGGTACAAGGCCACCCGGTTGGACGCGCCGATCAGCCGCGTCGTGATCAGATTGCGGCGGGCGATGTATAATTGCCGCTGCGCGTCGAGCGAGGTCAGGAAGCTGTCGAGCCCCCCGCGATAGCGCGCCTCCACCAGCCGCTGCGTATCCTCGGCCGCCAGGGTGAAGCGTTCGACCGCCGCCAGCTGATCGGCCAGCGTACCCTGACGCGCGAGCGCATCGGCGGTTTCGCGAAACGCGGTCTGGATCGCCTGTTCATAGCTGGCGAGCGCCACGTCGCGCTGCGCCTGCGTGAACCGCACATTGGCGCGGCCCGCCCCGGCCTGAAAGATCGGGTAGTTGATCGCGGGCGCGACCGAATAGTTGAACGCGTCACCGGTGAACAGCGAAGTGAGCGCGGTCGACGCGAACCCGACCAGCCCGGTCAGCGAGATGCGTGGAAACAATTGCGCCCGCGCCGCGCCGATCTCCGCATTGGCGGCGCGTAGCTCATATTCGGCCTGCACCACGTCGGGGCGGCGGAGCAGGACGCCGCTGTCGAGCCCGGCGGGAAGCTGCGCGATCGTGCCGCCGGCTTCCTCGATCGTGGCGGGCAGCAGCGCCGGATCGACCAGGCCGCCGACCAGCAGGGTCAGCGCGTTCAAATCCTGCGCAACCAAGGTCCGCTGCGCCGCCTGATCCGCCAGGGCGGTCGCCAGGATCTGTTCGGCCTGACGCACGTCGGTGCGCGGGCTGATCCCACCGCGGCGGCGCGCCTCGGTCAGCTCCATCGATCGCTGCGCAACGCGTGCGGTCGCCTCCGCGATCTGGAGCAGGCTGCGGTCGGCGGCATAGGTCAACCACGCATCGGCGATGTCGCCGACCAAAATCAGCCGCGTCGCCCGCGCGGCGGCCTCCGTCGCGAAATACCGGTCGAGCGCGGCGCGGCTGAGCGATCGGACGCGCCCGAACAGGTCGATCTCGAAGGCGGTGGTGCCGACATTGGCGGAGAAGAAGCTGTTCCCGCCTCCGCCGCCCTGTACCCCGCCGGCCCCGTTCCCGACGCCACCGTTGCCGACGCCGCCATTTCCGACGTTGCCGTTCCCGACGCCGCCGGTTCCGTTGCCGTTGCCGGTGGTGGGATCGACGCCCACGCCGCCGTTATTGACGCCGCCGCCACTCGCCGCGCCGCCGCCATTCCCGCCGCCCTGATAATTGTAGCGTCCGGTCGCATCGATCTGCGGGAACAGCTCCGACCGCTGGATGCGATACTGCGCCCGCGCCGCCTCGATATTGGCGACAGCGACACGGAGCGACCGGTTGCTGCCCAGCGCCTGACCGATCAGCGCCTGAAGACGCGGGTCGCGAAAGACGTCGCGATAGGTGACCGCAGGCAGCGCCGCCTCGGACTGGCGGAGGTACGCGTCGCCGACGGGCCAGGAGGCGGGGACGGGTGGGGCGGGGCGTTCGTAGCGCGGGGCGAGCGAACAGGCGGACAATGCGGCGGCCAAAATCAACGTCACCCCGGGCTTGATCCCGGGTCCCGCTTTTTTAGCGTGCGAAAGGCAGCGGGACCCCGGGTTAAGGCCGGGGTGACGGAAGAGAAATTGCATCACGCGCCCTCCGCAACCGGAGCAGACGACGCATCGTCCTTGCCCTGATGCCCCGTCGGCCGCCCGCGCAGCTTGGCGATGCCGTCGCGCACGCCGCGCCGCACCAGGACGAAGAACAAGGGGATGTAGAACACCGCCAGCACCGTCGCGGTCAGCATCCCGCCGATCACCGCCGTCCCGATCGCGATGCGGCTGTTCGCGCCGGCACCGGTCGAAATGGCGAGCGGAAGCACACCAAAGATGAAGGCGAAGCTGGTCATCAGGATAGGACGCAAGCGGATGCGCGCGGCCTGCAGCGCGGCGTCGATCACGCGCGCGCCCTTGCGTTCGGCCTGTTCGGCGAACTCGATCATCAGGATCGCGTTCTTCGCCGCCAGTCCCATCGTCGTCAGCAAGCCGATCTGAAGATAGACATCGTTGGTCAGCCCGCGAAGCGTCACGAATGCGATCGCCCCGATCAGGCCCAATGGGATGATCAGCAGCACCGCGAACGGAATCGACCAGCTTTCATACAGCGCGGCCAGGCAGAGGAAGACAACGAGGATCGACAGACCATAGAGCAGCGGCGCTTGCCCGGAAGACAGGCGTTCCTGGAATGACAGCCCCGCCAGCGCCACCGAGGTGCCCGGGATTTGCGCGGCAAGCTCCTCCATCCGCGCCAGCGCATCGCCCGAACTCTGCCCGGCGGCGGCGGAACCCTGGAATTCATAGGACGGTATGCCGTTGAAACGCGACAGCGTCGTCGGCGCCGTGCCCCAGCTTACCCGCGCGAAGGACGAGAAGGGTGCCATCTGGCCATTCGCCCCGCGCACGAACCATTGTTTCAGATCGTCGGGCGAAGACCGGTACGGTGCATCGCCCTGCACGAACACGCGCTTCACGCGGCCACGGTCGATGAAGTCGTTGACATACTGGCCGCCCCAAGCCGTCGTCAGCGTCGAATTCGCATTCGCCTGTGTCAGGCCAAGCGCGGTCAGCTTCTGCTGATCCATGTCGACCTTCAGCGTGGCGATGTCGGGCAGTTCGGTCAGGCGGACCGCGCGTAGCAGCGGGTCGGCATTCGCAGCGGCGAGCAGCTTGTCGCGCGCGGCGTTGAACTGGTCCTGTGTCAGGCCGCCGCTGTTCTGCAGCTCGATCGTGAACCCGTCCGACTGGCCCAGCCCGCGCACCGCGGGTGGCACGAGCGCGAAGACCTGAGCGTCGCGCAAGCCCCGGAATGCCGCGGCGGCACGGTCGGTGATCGCGCCGGCGGTATTCTCCTTGCCCTTGCGGTCCGCCCAGTCGACGAAATTCAGAAATCCTTGGCCGGTATTCTGGCCCGACGCACCCCCGCCACCGCCGCCAGCGACGGTGAAGGTGACCTGGACGTTCTTGCCCTCGTTCTGAGCGAAATATTGTTCCACCTGGCGCTGAACGGCAAGCGTGCGCCCTTGCGTCGCGCCGGGGGGCAGGCGGAACTGCACGATCGCGGACCCCTGGTCCTCGACCGGCAGGAACCCCGTCGGCAGCCGCAGGAACAGCACGACCAGCAGCGCGATGGTACCGGCATAGATGATCAGG
>DASVUT010000020.1:0-1575 GCA_036386955.1 Sphingomonas sp.
GCCCGGCTCGTCGCGGCGCTGTGCACCGATCCGCTCGCCGACATCACGCTGATCCTCGACGCCGCCGCCGTCACCTGTCTGGGCGCGTTCGACCGTGACCTGGCCCCCTATCGCAACCGGCTGATCCTCACCCCGCATCTGGGCGAGATGGCCGCGCTGCTGGGGCGTGAGGCCGAGGCCATCGCCGACGATCAGCCGCGCTACGCCGCCGAGGTCGCATCGCGGTTCGGGGCCGTCGTCGCGCTCAAGGGCAGCGAGACCGTCGTCGCCGCGCCCGACGGAGCGTTGCTGCAATATGGGGGCGGCGGCATCGGGCTTGGCACGGGCGGATCGGGCGACGTGCTGGCGGGGATCATCACCGGGCTCGCCTCGCGCGGGGCTGACCCGCTCCTCGCCACCGGCTGGGGCGTATGGACGCACGGGGAGGCGGGCCGCAGACTGGCCGCCGATATCGGCCCGATGGGCTTCCTCGCGCGCGAATTGCTGCCCGTCATACCCAGCCTGCTGCCCCGCTGAGGCCACCGCTTCCGATCGGCGGATTGCTCGGCTAGTCTGCCGCGATGACCGATCATGCGACCCACGCCGGCCTGACCGTCGATCCCCGCCTCTCCGCCTTCATCGAGGAACAGGCGCTGCCGGGCACGGGCATCGACCCGTCGCGCTTCTGGGCAGGCGTGCGGGCCATCTTCGACACGTTCGCGCCCCGCAACGCGGCGCTCCTGGCCACCCGCGATCGGCTTCAGGATCAGCTCGACGCCTGGCACGCCGTGCATGCTGGCCAGCCGATCGATCAGGCCGAGTATCAGCCGTTCCTCCGCGACATCGGCTATCTTGTCGACGAGCCTGCGCCCTTCACCGTGTCACCCGAGAACGTCGATCCGGAGGTCGCCAAGCTCGCCGGACCACAGCTCGTCGTCCCGATCCTCAACGCCCGCTTCCTCCTCAACGCCGCCAACGCACGCTGGGGCAGCCTGTACGACGCGCTCTACGGAACGGATGTGCTCGGCGCGGCCAAGCCGGGCGGGTACGATCCCGAACATGGCGCGAAGGTGATCGCCTGGGCCAAGGCTTTTCTCGATGAGGTGGTGCCGCTCGATCACGGAGCGAGTTGGACGGAGTATTACAGCGATCCGCCACTGCAAGACGAAAGTCAGTGGGTTGGACATGACGGCGAGTCGATGCTGTTCCGCCACAAAGGCCTGCACATAGAAGTGGTGGTCGATCGGGATGATCCTGTCGGAAAGAACGATCCGATGGGCATCGCTGACGTGATTCTTGAGTCCGCCCTTACGACAATTGCCGACCTGGAGGACTCGGTCGCCGCCGTCGATGCTGAGGACAAGGTCGTCGGGTATACCAATTGGCTAGGTCTGATGCGTGGCGACCTGAGCGATACGTTCGACAAGGGAGGGCAAACGATAACCCGCCGCCTGAACGACGATCGAACCTGGCTGGCACCACTCGACGGCACCCCCTTCACGCTCCCCGGCCGCAGCCTGATGTTCGTGCGCAACGTCGGCCATCTGATGACCACGCCCGCCGTGCTGCTCCCGGACGGCGGCGAGGCGCCGGAGG
>DASVUT010000021.1:0-5438 GCA_036386955.1 Sphingomonas sp.
GATCGCGATCCTGCTGCAGGAAGGCGAGAGCGCGGACGCTGCGCCGAAACCGACCCCTGCGCCCGTTGCCGCGAGTGCCGCCGCCGAGCCGACGACCCAGGGCGAGGTCAAGCCGGTCGCGGCGGGCAGCGGCGATCACGGACGCCCCGCCGATGGCGGCGAAGCACCCTCGTCGCCGGCGACCGGAACGCCCGGCGACCGCGTCAAGGCAAGCCCGCTCGCGCGGCGGATCGCCGCCGACAAGGGCGTCGATCTGTCGGCGATCACGGGAAGCGGGCCAAATGGCCGGATCGTGAAGGCCGATGTGGCGGGCGCGACGCTTGGTGCGGCGGCCGCGCCGGTGTCGGCTCCGGCGGTCGAGGCGGCCCCCGTCGCCGCGCCCAAGCCGGCGGCGATCCCCGACATCCCGCACCAGCTGACCAAGCTGTCGAACATGCGAAAGACGATCGCGCGCCGCCTGACAGAGTCGAAGCAGCAGGTGCCGCACATCTATCTGACGGTGGACGTCCGGCTCGACGCGTTGCTCGCCCTGCGCGCCGAGCTCAATCATTCGCTCGAAGCTCGGGGCATCAAGCTGTCGGTCAACGATATGCTGGTCAAGGCATTGGCGGTGGCGCTGATCGAGGTTCCCAAGTGCAACGTCATGTTCACGCCCGATCAGCTGGTCAGCTTCACCCGCGCTGACATCTCGGTCGCGGTGTCGACGCCCGCCGGGCTCATCACGCCGATCGTGCAGGACGCCGCGTCCAAATCGCTGTCCGCGATCGCGACCGAGATCAAGGAGCTGGCGGGGCTGGCGCGCGAGAACAAGCTGAAGCCCGAGCAGTTCCAGGGCGGCACCGCATCGATCAGCAACATGGGCATGTACGGGATCAAGCAGTTCGACGCCGTCATCAACCCGCCCCAGGCGATGATCCTGGCGGTTGGCGCGGGCGAGAAGCGCGCGCATGTGGTCGACGATCAGCTCGCCGTCGCGACGGTGATGTCGGCGACCGGCAGCTTCGATCACCGTGCCATCGACGGCGCGGACGGTGCCGAGCTGATGCGTGCGTTCCGCCAGCTGGTCGAGCGCCCGCTGGGAATGCTCGCGTAAGCGCGATGGGTCGCCGCGTGGCCGTCGAGTTGCTTCACATCGCCGCGGGTCTGCTGGCCGCGTGGGCGATCACGGCGGCGGCTGCCTGGGCCTATCCGCTGGGGCGCGACGTAATCTGGTGGTGCGGGGCGGCGGCCATGGCGGCGACCGTGTTCATGGGCGTGGGGCCGCTCCGCCGCGCGCATGCCGCCGATCGGGCGGAGCGATCATGACGCAGACACCACCGACATCCCCCGCGACGATCCGCGTCACGACCATGCCCGCGGACGCGAACGCTTATGGCGACATCTTTGGCGGCTGGCTGATGGCGCAGATGGACATGGCCGCCGGCCTGGTTGCCGCGCGCCACGCCAAGGGGCGGGCCGTGACGATCGCGATGGATGGCATGCAGTTCCACGCCCCCGTCCATGTCGGCGACGAAGTGTCGGTCTTCGCGACGCTCACCAAGGTCGGCCGCACATCGATGACGATCGTCGTCGAATCCTGGCGCCGCGACCGTCATGGCGAAGAGCAGTGCAAGGTCACCGAAGCGCGCTTCACCTTCGTCGCCATCGACGAGGAGCGGCGGCCACGCGCGGTGCGCCCAATGGCGGCCTGAGTGGTGGGCGTCACGTCGATCCTACCCACATGGCATCACGCCGGCGCTTCTGCCTTGTCAGCAATGGTGGATCGCCACGCTTACATGATCGAGGAATGAGAACTGACCATGGCTGACACTTACGACCTCATCGTGCTCGGCTCGGGCCCCGGCGGCTATGTCGCGGCCATCCGGGCGTCGCAGCTTGGCATGCGCGTGGCGATCGTCGAGCGCGAGAAGCTGGGCGGCATCTGCCTCAACTGGGGGTGCATTCCGACCAAGGCGCTGCTGCGCACGTCGGAGATCTATCATTACATGACGCACGCCGCCGATTACGGGCTGAAGGCGGACAACATCGGCTTCGACCTGACCAAGATCGTTGACCGGTCGCGCAAGGTCGCCGGGCAGCTCAACGCGGGCGTCAAAGGCCTGATGAAGAAGCACAAGATCGCGGTGCACGAGGGCGTCGGCACGCTGGTCGCAAAAGGCAAGCTGTCGGTCGCCAAGGACGGCAAGACCACCGAACTGTCCGCCAGGCACATCCTGATCGCCACCGGCGCGCGCGCGCGCGACCTGCCCTTCGCCAAGGCCGACGGGAAGCGCATCTGGACCTATCGCCACGCAATGGTGCCCGCCGAAATGCCCACGCGGCTGCTGGTCATCGGATCGGGCGCGATCGGCGTCGAGTTCGCCAGCTTCTACAGCGACATGGGCGCGGAGGTGACGATCGTCGAAATGCTGCCCCGCATCCTGCCGGTCGAGGACGAGGAGGTGTCCGCGTTCATGGAAAAGCAGCTCGCCAAGCAGAAGATCCGCGTGCTGACGGGTACCGGGCTTCAGGCGCTGGAGGCGAGCGCCGACGGCGTCACCGCGTCGATCAAGGACAAGGACGGCCAGGTCACGACCGAGCAGTTCAGCCACGCGATCGTCGCGATCGGCATCATCCCGAACACCGAGAATCTTGGGCTGGAGGCGCTGGGCGTCGCGACCGAGCGCGGCCAGGTCAGCGTCGACGGTTTCGGGCGCACCAATGTCGAGGGTATCTATGCGATCGGCGACGTGACCGGCGCGCCCTGGTTGGCGCACAAGGCCAGCCACGAAGGCGTGGTCTGCATCGATAAGATCGCCGGACAGAATCCGCATCCGTTCGAAACCTGGAACATCCCCGGCTGCACCTATTCGCGGCCGCAGGTGGCGAGCGTCGGCATGACCGAAGTAAAGGCCAAGGAAGCGGGACACGAGGTCCGCGTCGGCAAGTTCCCCTTCATCGGCAACGGCAAGGCGATTGCGTTGGGTGAGGCGGAGGGCTTCGTGAAGACGGTGTTCGACGCCAAGACCGGCGAGCTGCTGGGCGCGCACATGATCGGCGCGGAGGTGACCGAGCTGATCCAGGGCTATGTCGTCGCGCGTCAGCTCGAATCGACCGAAGCCGAGCTGATGGAGACCGTCTTCGCGCATCCGACGCTGAGCGAGATGATGCACGAATCGGTGCTGGGCGCCTACGGCCGGGCGGTTCATTTCTGATCGACGAGGCCGGCTATGCCGCCGCGGCGATCGCCGATGTGGCGCGGGTGCGGGCGCTGTTGATCGCGGCGGCGCGGGACGAACGGGCGGTGAGCTATGCCGAGCTGCTGGGGCAGTTGGGAACGCGGTTCACCCGCCCTCGGATGCGCGCGCTATGCCGCACGCTCGACCGGATCGACCAGGACGGCGAGGCCGTGGGGGAGCCGGGGCTGGCGGTGCTGGTCGTGCGCGAATCCGATCGGCTGCCGGGGCAGGGCTGGTGGGCAGGGTGGCGTGCGGGCGCGCTGGGCTTCGACGGCGATTGGACCGGTCCGGCGGCGCGGGCCTTTGTGGATGACCATCAACAGGCGGCGTTCGCCTGGTGGCGCGGCCACTGATGTGCCTTGCGCTGCTTGGCGCGCATGTCATTGCAACCAATGGTTTAGGGGGATATTCGCATGATCTGGCTCAACATCCTATGGCCGGCCTTCGCCTTCGTCGTCCTGGCCTTCACGATCATGGGCGTGCTCATCGCGCAGCGGCTGGCTCATATGAAGCGGACGCCGCCCACGCGCGCGGACTTCGTCTCCAGCACGACGGCGACGCGCTATTTCGAGCCGGTGGAGGCGGCGGCGAACAATCTGCGCAACCTGTTCGAAACGCCCGTTCTGTTCTTGGTGCTGATCCCGCTGCTGATCATCACGCGTCAGGCATGGCCCGCACAGACGCTGCTCGCCTGGGCGTTCGTGGCGTCGCGCTATGCGCATAGTTGGTTCCAGCTGAAAGGCCGGGTTCGACCGCGCTTCTATGCCTTTCTGGTGTCGATCACGGCCTTGCTGGCAATGTGGATCGGCTTCTTCGCGGATACGGTCGCGGCGGTGATCGCGTATCAGCAGGCGATCGCGACGATGGGCTCGCAACCCTGACTGAGCTCAAGCCGCCTCGCGGTGCCGCGTCGCCAGCGCGCGTGCTTCTTCGACGGGGAGCGGCCGGCCGAAATAATAGCCCTGGACCTTGGAACAGCCGAGATCCTGGACCATCACATGTTCGACATCGGTTTCGACGCCCTCGGCGGTGGTCGCCATGTCGAGGCTCTTGGCCAGGGCCACGACCGCGCGGATGATCGCGATCGCCTCGCGCACGCCTTTGGCGGCGGCCTGAACGAAGCTGCGGTCGATCTTGATCGACGAGAACCGGGTGCGGCTGAGATAACCGAGCGACGAATAGCCGGTGCCGAAATCATCCAGCGACAGCCGCACGCCCAGGTCGAGCACGCGTTCGAGCACCTTGGTCGCCCCCAAACCTTCGTGCATGAACACGCTCTCGGTGACCTCCAACTCGAGCCGATCGGCGGATAGACCGCTATTCGCCAGCGCCGACGTCACCGTGTTGACGAAGCCCGGGTTCTGTAGCTGGTCGGGCGACACGTTCACCGCGATGCGGATGCGGCCGGGCCAGCGCGCGGCCTCGTCACAGGCGGTGCGCATGACCCATTCGCCGATCGGCCCGATCAGCCGCGCGTCCTCCGCGAGGGGGATGAACTTGACCGGAGAAATCGGCCCGAGTTCCGGGTGCGTCCAGCGCAACAACGCCTCGAAGCCGGTCAGTTCCCCGGTGCCCGCGTCGACGACCGGCTGATAGGCGAGGTGCATCTCACCCTTCTCCAACGCGGTGCGCAGCGCCATTTCCAGCACGCGGCGTTCCTCGGCCTGAACGTGCAGTTCGGGTTGATAGGCGTGATACACGCCGCGGCCCGAATCCTTCGCGCGGTAGAGCGCGAGATCGGCGGAGCGGATCAGCATCTCTGCGGTCCGCCCATCACGCGGACCGATGGCGAGCCCGACCGACGCGCCGACGTGCAGCGTGTGCTGATCGACCTCATAGGGCCGCGACAGCGTTTCGATGATCTTGCGGGCGAGGGATTCAACCTCGACCGTTTCGGTGACGCCGCGCACCACGACCGCGAACTCGTCGCCGCCCAGCCGCCCGCACATCGCGTCGCGCGGCATCAGTTGCGCGAGCCGTTCGGATACGCGCGACAACAACCGGTCGCCGATCGGGTGACCCAGCGTGTCGTTGACCGCCTTGAACCGGTCGAGGTCGATCATCATGAACGCGCAGCGGCCGCTCCAATTCTCGGCCTCGCTCATCGCACGCGCGAGCGTTTCGTTGACCATCAGACGGTTGGGCAGCCCGGTCAGCGTGTCATAGCGCGCCATGCGGTTGATCTTGTCAGCCGACGCGCGCTGTTCGGTCACGTCCGAG
>DASVUT010000022.1:0-3029 GCA_036386955.1 Sphingomonas sp.
CCCGCCGCTTGACGACGACTGCGGCCAATTCTCAGCTCGGCCGCGTACGCCTCCACCGAAACCAGAGCCCAGTCCGACGACGCCACCGCCGCCTGAGCGTCCCAAGAGGTAGGTGCAGATATGTCTTCGCAACGCCCGACATACATTCCTGACTCGGTTAGGCCTCAGGCACCGCCGCCGCGGCCTGCGCCACCGGCGTCACCGCCTCCGCGCCCGTCCCGTTAGCCTTAGTCCAATACCGGACCGCGACGCGCTTGATTGAACTCGCCGGCAGGTAGGTCAAGTTGGCACCGTCGGTGGGGTGTAGGACGTCATCATGCTCAAGCCATGTGCCGTCTTCCCGGAGTTCGGCCGTGACATAGAGGGCGATGTCGCCCGTAAGTCCGAATACGCACGGTCCATGAGGCGCTTGCGTGAATAACCGTGTGTCATCGCAGAACACGGTACGACCATCGTTAAGATCGACAGCGATCTGCGAGGGCCGGTATTCGGTTCTGACTGCGGTCACTGAAAGCCACGCCGTAGGGATGTCGTCGGTCCAACTGATGTCTGTTCGCCTGAGTAAGCAACGTGCCCAGTCCATGCCTTTAAAGCGCCAGACGGCCCCACCCGTGATTGTCCCGGCGACAGCGGCAACCTGCACGAATACGTTACGACCATCGAACCAAGTCAACGTCGCGGTTGCGATCATCCCAAACGCGATCGCACGAAAGATCGCTTCGGTCGAAGTGTGCCGCTCCCGCAGCCCCGCATAGGCGACAAGGTAGGCGAGGTAGCCGCTGCCCAAGGCAATCTGAAGCGCGACCGGGAGCGTCCAGAGCGAGTCCATACCGCCTCCTACACTGTCTTGGCCAAGTCGCGAAGGTGGGGACTATCGGCGGTTCCACGGGTGATCCGCGCCAGTTGGCCGCCCTGCTCGATCCACGCCTATGGCGCTGCGGTCCCGATGCCCGAACTGCCGGACCGTCGCCTCATCATGGTGCGGCTTGCATAGGTTGCGCGTGTTGCTGTCCACATCCTCGCCGCCGAGCGCGAGCGGTTTGATGTGGTCGACTTCTGTAGCGACGGTGCAGCGATCCAACTCCACGCATCGCTCGCATAAGCCATCGGTGCGGGCGAGACGACGGGCCCGGGCCTTCTGCCCGGCGCGCCCTCGGATACGCTTGTCTTCGCCGGTGCGGTGCCAAGGCTTACGCTGGCCCATATCTAACCCCACCGCGCTGTCATCGCCGGACGCTGTCCCCAGCTTCCATCCGTTCGTGCGCCGGTTGTCTCGCTTGCGGGGACTGGCGGGTGCCAGATACGACGAGAGCCGCAACCCCGTCGGGCGCGGCTCTAACCATTGCGGATTGGGGTGGCATAGCGTCCCCTCGCTGTCAATAGCTCAGCCGCTCCCGCATCACGATCATATCGGCAACGAAGCACACGACGACATGAGCCTTCGCCCGCCGCTGCTTGTCATCCGCCGCCAGCTTGGACCCTGCCAATCCGGCCGGTTCATCGAACCGCACGACGTTTTCAAAAACGCTCCAGTAGGCGGGGGGAAATCCACCCCTTATCCGGTGCAGGTCATGCCTCGCCTCGATCTCCCGTACGTTGCCATCACCAGGCGAGCCGAACACCGCGCGGTCCAGGTTCGCCACGACGCGGGCAGGGACCTCGGTAAGGCTCCATAGCCGCTCACAGTGCAGGATCGCCGCCATCTGCCCATCGGTGATCATCTGCGCCGTGCGCCACCGCGCGATGGTCGTTCCACCGCGGTTGATCGTGCGGTTGTTGTGCCGGACGTAATCGCCCTGCTTGGCCGCATGCTCGTTGACGGAACCTGCCAATGGATTGACAGGCTCCCGCTTCTTGCCGGACCCGCGAACGGTCTCAGCCTCCCGCTTACGAGCTTCAAGTCCTTTGGCGAGCTCCACGATCGCCTTGCTGTTCTTACCCATCACCACCCCCACAACCCCAAATACCCCCGCACGACCTCGACCCGCAGCCCATGGTGCCGGGCGATGGGTTCAAGCCTTGCGCCCCTGCCAGGACACGATGTCGAACGCGTAGGCTGGCGGGTACGCTGGGTCGCCCAGCGTCCAGCGCCACTTGGCCGGGGAAACGCCACGCACGACCGCGCCGTTGCGGAACCGGATGTCGACGATCTCCGCATCGGGAGGCGTGCCAAGGTTGGTCGGCATGTCACGCGTTCAGCAACGCCGCCCGCGCAGCTTCACCCTTCGCGCGCTCGGCCACCGGATCAATCCCGAACAGCCGCTGGTAATCCTCCGGCGTCGGATTGCGGCACGGGCGGTCCTTGTCGGCGAACGCTGGCGTGGGCGTCGGGCGATGCGGGTCCGTGACCTGCGCCAGCGCGAACGAACCGATCTTGAACCGCTTGCAGATTTCGCGCGCTTCGTCGGCGGTGCACCGCGTATCGCCGGGCGCGGGCAGTGCGACCGGACGCGCGATGCTCGGCGCGTGCGGCTGATACCGGCTCTCGCGCTCCGCAGCGATGGTGCGGACGATCGTGGCGACGATCTTGGACGGGTGATCGGCCTGGCGCATGGCTCCGGCCGCACCGAGCTTGATCTCGGCTTCCGTGAACTGATTGAGCGCGAGCCATGCCGCGTCCATCCAGGTTGAACGCTCTTCCCGGGTCATCCCGACCCCGCTCACCAGCGTCAGGCACGGCGTCAGGTGCCGCACGAACGCCTCGTCACTAACCAGCTTGGGCGCGTCGTCGCTCCAGCCAGTCGAGCCCGGCGTCGACCGTGACCCCGTGACCAGCCGTAGGCCGGTTGTTTCCTCCCAAGGCGTGCGTTGATCGTCCATGTCGGGGCATCCTCTCGTCGGCTTGTCGCAGCCAGTTCCTCCACGTCGCCTGCCAGTCGGTCTTGCAGGCGTCCTTCCCCGCTTTCGCGGTCCAGAAGTCGCGGAATTTGCTCAGTTCCCGCTCCATTGCCCCGACCGGCCAAGCGCGGATCATCTCGGCATCGCGATCGGCGACGGGTTCGGGCTCCCAGCTTTCGGAAATCCGGGTT
>DASVUT010000023.1:0-2336 GCA_036386955.1 Sphingomonas sp.
ACGATCCGTAATGATCGAGATGCTCGGGATCGATGTTGGTGACGACGGCGATCGTGCCGTCGAGCCGCAGGAAGCTGCCGTCGCTTTCGTCGGCCTCGACCACCATCCAGTCGCTGGCGCCGAGCCGCGCGTTCGAGCCATAGCTGTTGATGACGCCGCCGTTGATGACGGTCGGATCGACGCCGCCCGCATCGAGCAGCGCGGCGATCATCGAGGTCGTGGTCGTCTTGCCATGCGTGCCCGCGACCGCCACCGTCGATTTCAGCCGCATCAGTTCGGCCAGCATCTCGGCGCGGCGGACCACGGGGATGCGCCGTTCCAGCGCCGCCTCGACCTCCGGGTTCGATCGCACGATCGCGGTCGACGTGACGACCACGGCGGCATCGCCGAGGTTCGCGGCATCATGGCCGATGTGCACGGTGATGCCCTTGCCGCGCAGGGCCTCGACCGTGGCTCCTTCGCCGACGTCCGAACCCTGCACGACATAGCCCAGATTGTGCATGACCTCGGCAATGCCCGACATGCCGATGCCGCCGATGCCGACGAAATGGATCGGCCCGATGTCAGTCGCGACGCCGCGGATCACGCGAAGGCCTCCTTGCGGACCGGCGACACCACGGGCAGCCGCGCGACCGGCGCGTCCAGACTCTCGACCAAGTCGGCCAGGTCGATCACCGCATTGGGGCGACCGACGCTGCGCGCGCGCCCGGCGGCATTCTCCAGTGCCGCCGGATCAAGTCCCAGCTTCTGCATCTGCTTGGCGAGTTCGACGGCGGTGAAGTCGCTCTGCGCGATGGTGCGGGCACCGCCCGCCGCCGTCATCTCGCGCGCGTTGGCTGTCTGGTGATCGTCGGTGGCGCTAGGCAAGGGTACCAGGATTGCCGGCCGCCCCGCCGCAGTCAGTTCCGCGATCGTGGAAGCGCCGGCGCGGGCGATGACCAGATGCGCCCAGGCGAGCTGTTCGGGCAGATCGGGCAGATAGGTCGCCAGTTCGGCCGCGATCTGATGCTGCGCATACTGGGCGCGGCAGGCATCGATGTCTTCGATCCGTGCCTGGTGCGTTACCTGGAGCCGCCGGCGGAACGCCACCGGCAGCATCGCCAGCCCGTCAGGGACGACGCGGCTCAGCACGCTGGCGCCTTGCGATCCGCCGGTGACGAGCACGCGAAAGATGCCGTCCTCCTCCAGCAGCGGGAACGGCCGCGCGCGCAGGGCAAGGACATTTTCGCGCACCGGATTACCGACCAGATGCGTCTTGCCCGCCAGCTTGGCCGACAGCCGCCGCGTCTCCGCATAGGATGTCGCGATCGCATCGACGCGTCCGGCGACGAAGCGGTTGACGCGGCCCAGCACGGCGTTCTGTTCGTGCACCGCCGTCGGGATGCCATCCGCGAAAGCGGCGAGCAACGCCGGGAACGCAGGATATCCGCCGAAACCGACCACGGCGGCGGGGCGGAACGTGCGGTACAGCTCGCGCGCGGCGGCGCGGCCACGCCACATCTCGCGCACGGCGCTCATCCAGCCGAGCGGGCGTTTCACCTGAAACCGTCCGGCGGGCAGGACGTGAGTCTGGATGCCGTCGAACAGCCCCGGAAAGCGCACGCCGCGCGCGTCGCTGACCAGCGCGACACGGTGCCCTCGGCGCGTCAGTTCGGCTGCCAGTGCCGCGGCCGGCACCATGTGCCCACCGGTGCCACCGGCCGCCAGGACATAATGCTTGCTCACTCGCCGCTCCATCGGACGACATAGGGGCTACGCGTCAGGAACGGATTGCGCCGGGTAAAGGTCAGGAGCAACCCCATGCCGATCGACAGCGCCACCATCGACGACCCGCCATAGCTGATGAAGGGCAAGGTCATGCCCTTGGACGGGGCAAGGCCGGTGTTGACCGCCATGGAAATCAGCGCCTGCGCGCCGAACTGCACCGCCAGCCCCGATGCGGCGAGCAGCTTGAACTCGTCCTGCTCGTCGAGCAGCTTGACGAACACGCGTACGACGATCGCGAGGAACACGGTCGCGACCACCGCGCACGCGATCAGCCCGAACTCTTCGCCGATGACCGAGAAGATGTAGTCGGTATGCGCCTCGGGCAATCCGAACTTGGCGGTGCCGAGCCCAGGGCCCGTGCCGGTGAAGCCGCCGCTGGTCAGCGTCGCATGCGCGGCATTGGTCTGGAAGTGATCGGCCGCGCCCTCACCCTCGACACCGGGGAACAGGAACGCGTCGATCCGGCTGCGCGCGGTGCCGTAGAACAGATAGGCCGCGACCAGCCCGACGGGCACGAGGCCGATCAGCGTGCCGATGACGCGCGCCGGCGTGCCCGCGATCATCAACAG
>DASVUT010000024.1:0-3388 GCA_036386955.1 Sphingomonas sp.
GATGAAGGCCTTCGTCCTGCTAGCGGGCCTACTGTTGACCGCCGCGCCGAACGCGCTGGCCCAGAAGCCGGGCGCTGATCCGATTAGCCCCGGAAACTCGTCATTGCTGATCGTTGATAGCACGGATCCGGTGATCCACGATTGCAACGACGGCTGGTCGACATCCTGCTTCCGCATCGTGCTCCAGATAAGGGCACGAGCGGGGACGGTGAACATCGGCCACATCCCGACGCATCGCAATCGCCACGCCAGTGCTTTCACGGGCGCAGGTGCTTCCTGCGCAGAAAACGGCGCACGTGGCCTGCCGGACGTTGTCGTATGGTCCAGCGGCACGCTCAGGTGGCGCGAGCCTCCGACGGCCGTCACGGCGGACCGCCCTGCCACACTCCTTCTAAGCTTTGGTTGCGACAGTCCGATCGGGCCAGGCGATCAGGTCAACATTGAGCTAGCACTCGCTGTAGACCCAGACGGGCGTCAAGTCGAAACTGCGCGATTCACATTAACCAGTCTTCAGTTGGTTTCGTCGCCCCACAGCAGGAACCGTCGCTGAGGCACGAGGGTCGTGGCAACTAAACGTCAGAAATTTCCATTGACCGCCTCATCTGCTCGATTCGGCTACTACCCACATCGGCTTAGCTCGACGGTCGGCCCTGTCAGGATTCAACCCCTCCCGAACCTCAGCCGGACCGTCGCGGACGTGGAGTCCTCGAAAGGCATCGAGAACGGCTGGATCTACGCTCCGCCGCGGCAGCGGCGGGACATCATGTCGGGTGCCGTTAAGACACTTCCATACCCGTCCAGGATCTTCGGCCTCCCCAAAACCCACATCTTTACGCACACCGCCGCAGACAGTGCGGACCACCTCGCGTTTCACCTCTGGTGCCTCTCGCTCTTCACCGGCATGCGGCTCACCGCGACGGACGCAGATTTCATTGACGCGACGCCCCTGAAGCCGGGCACTCTGGTCGATTTTGTCCTTGATGAAATCGACCTTCCGAAAACGATTGAGCTGGCCGAACGATTCTGGATCGACAACAAGAACGAACCTCGTCGCACACGTCTTGTCGCTGCCGCCGTCCACGCGCTGTTCCTGGCCCACAATCCGCTCCTCCTGCAGTTCGAGCAGTTCCTACTCCTCTATTCCGGTTTGGACGCCTGCTACGCCCTCGCCGCGCCCCTCCACTCTGCGCCGCCGCGGCTCGGCTATGCCAAGCGGCTCCAGTGGATGTGCGATCTATTCGGCATGACCATACCGTCCTGGGCTGATCCCTCCGTCGCTACCGGTTCCGAAGCAGCCCTGCTACGCAACGAGAGTGTGCACGAGGCACTCTTCGTAGGAGAGCCTCTGGGCTTCGCCATTCATGGCATTGGGACGAATCGCAATCTGCCTCTCGAGATGGAGGCTCTGATCTGCCGGCTGCTGGTTGCGCTTCTCGGAGCGCCCACCGCGGCGTACGTGACCTCGCCCGTCAACACCCACCAACGCCACGCACTGGACCTACCGTGATGACCAAGACGGCCGCTGAACCACCTGCCCAATACGAAGACCGCATCATCCTCTTCATCGACTTCCTAGCCTTCAAGGAGATCGTCGAGGAGACGGAGACGGATTCGAAAGCGCTCCAGCAGCTCCTCTCCGCAATGGACGCCTTGGCAGAGATAGGCGACGACCGCTCCTTGGAGAGCCAGCGGGTCAGCCAGTTCTCCGATTCAATCGTAGTCAGCTACCGGGTCGACGAGACCTCCGGCGTCTTCTGGCTCCTCATGGAAATGGCTTGGGCCGTGATCGACCTGGCCCACCGAGGCTACCTCCTTCGCGGCGCGGTTACCCGCGGGCCACTGTTCCACTCGCACCGACATGTAGTCGGGCCGGCAATGGTCAAAGCCTACCTCATGGAGTCGAAGCTCGCGAAATTTCCTCGAGTGATCATCGACCCAGAGCTCCTCAAGCTCGCCAGGCAATACCGCAGCGAACAACACACCCCTAAGGAGGAGGAAGCCTACGTCCGCCACTTCGTGAAGGAGGATACGGACGGCCAGCTCTTCTTCGACTACGTCTCCTGGGAATCGGTCGTCGAACATGCCGGGGCCAACGACGAAGCCTATGGCCCATACCTCGCGCGCCTTAGCGCTTTGGTCTCAAAGGGACTCAACCACGAGGAACCCAGCGTCATCGAGAAATACCTCTGGCTCCATCGACATTATCTAGCGTCACTCGACCACTTCGCGGCGCTGCCTCCCGACCATGCCTACCGGGCCCAGAGTTCCAAGAATTGCGAGCTGATCGAATCCCTTCCTCGATTCCGCTCGGAAGCCAAGGCAGCGGAAACGAAGGTCGCCGCAGCGGCCAAGAAGCGTCGATCAGGATAATGGCCGCTATTACCGGCTAGGTAGCCGTAGATTACGAACTAAGGCTGGAGTCCACGTTGGGAACGATCATCGACCTGACTATCGAGCGGATCGCGCTCGACTCATCGAAAAACCACATGGGCATCGACCATGGTCCCCTATTCCAAGACGGCGATTTAGCGCGTCGTCGGCCAGAGGGCGTCAGCTGCAGCTGGTTCGGCGAACGCCAAGACGAGGGCGACGCGCTAGGCGAGGCAGCCTTCGTCCGACCGCTCTCTCGGGTCCTGCGACGCTTGGATCTCCTGGGACATACCTTGGGGGCGGCCCGCACCGAATACGAGGAGCTTGTCCGCCACATGGCCGAGTTTGACGAGGACGCCGACCCCGTACCTTCGTACATGTCCTTCGACGAGTTCTGCGCATTTTGTTGCCGATACCCGATCTCGACACTCAGCCATGCCACTACCGACTTCGACAAGCCCGACTATGACCGGCTCTCACAAGGCCGCTTCTCTCAGCTCAGTAACGAGATTCGCGGTATACCAAGGGATGTCCTCGGCACTGACGCCTACTGGTCCGAGGCTAGCTTCTTCGGCGACAGAATATTCGTGCTCAGCCCCTACTCGATGCTCCAGGTGATCGGGCAGTCCGAGGCCAATGCCGATGCCGAGATCCGGTGGCTGTTCGGCCCCCTCTGCGCCAGCGGGTGGGAGAACGAGGCCTCGTTCGTCCCGGGCGCGCGCCGGGAACAGACGCTGCTGATCGCCACCGAGGGGACGACGGATGCTCGCATCGTCAAACGGGCACTCGAGGTCCTGCAGCCGGACGTCGCCGATTTCTTCCGGTTCATCGATGTAGACGAGCGCCATCCCTTCTGGGGCACGGGCAACCTGGTCAAGTTCGCCGAAGGCCTCGTCCGCATCGACGTCCAGAATAAGGTCATCTTCCTGCTCGACAACGATGCGGAGGGCGTCGACGCATTCCGGCGGCTCCAGTCGCTTGGGATGCCGAGCAATATGCGGGCAATGCTCCTGCCGCC
>DASVUT010000025.1:0-1615 GCA_036386955.1 Sphingomonas sp.
CCCGGGGCAACACCGCCGCCTCGTAATCGCTCTCCGCCAGCGCGATCAGCGCGCGGTCGTCATGCTGCCACGGGTGGAACCGGGGCAGGAAATACGACACCCACACGCCCGCCACCTTGCGCGCCATTCCCGGATTGCCGAACGCGTACCACGCCATCCGCGCCCAGGCCTTGGGGCCGGTGATCCCGTCCTGCCGCAACAGCTCGGTCATTCCGCGCGAGCGCCCCTTCACGAACCGGGCGGTCGTCGCCAGCATCACCAGCGACTTGATCTTCCACCGTTTCCACCGCGACCAGTCCTTGGTCGCGTGCAGCCAGGTGTCGTACGCGACACCCTTATGCTCGATCTCTTCGGCCGCATGCCACAGCCACAGCGCCTTGGCCTGCGCGTCGCCGCCCGCCAGATGCCTGGGGTTGGCGATCAGCTCGTGCGCCAGCATCGCGGTGAAATGTTCCAGCGCCGTTGTCGCGGCCAGGCTCGCGATCGCCGGGCGATCCTTCGTCAACGCCAGCGACGCATCGACATCGCGTTCCAGCAGCGACACGTCATATCCCTGGTCGACGACATGGCGGTTGAACGCGACATGCTCGCGGGTGTGGATCACCTCCTGCTTGATGAAGGCGTTTATCTCCTGATTGAGCTTGGCCGGCGTGCCGTCGCGGAACTTGCGCACCGAATCGACGAAATAGCCCTCGCCCTTGGGAAAGGTCACCGACAGCGCATTGTAGAAGGCGGTGGCATAAGGATCGTCGTTCAGCCACCAACGGCGGATCGCCGCGCCCCGCCCGAACCGACGGTCGCGCGGCGTGATGGTCAGGTCGGCGGGGGTGATCGGCTTGGACATGGAAACCTCCGAAGGGGACCGGATGCAAACAACTTACATGATTGTCAGTAACGCAAGATCACGCGGTTGACCAGCCCCGAACGCCCCGTCCCCCGGCGGCTCAGCCCCGAACAATCGCGCGACGCCGCGCTCGACGCGGCACGCGCGCTGCTGGTGGAGGGTGGACCGCAGGCGGTGACGCTGAAGGCTGTCGCCACGCGCATCGGGCGGACCCACGCCAACCTCCTCCACCATTTTGGTTCGGCCGCCGGGCTGCACCAGGCGCTCGTTGCGCGCATGGCCGGGTCGATCGTCGCCGAGATCAGGGCCGCCGTCCTCGCCGCGCGCGCCGGCGAGCAGGATCCGGCCGAAATCGTCCGCCTGACCTTCGACGCGTTCGACACCGGCGGCGCGGGCGCGCTGTGCGGGTGGATGATCCTGTCGGGCGACACCCACGCCCTCGCCCCCGTGATGTCGGCGATCCACGATCTGGTGGACGAGCTGACCGGCACGCAAGGGCTGACCGACCGTCCGGTGGCGGAGGAAACGCTGCAACTCGTCCTGTCCGCGCTCGGCGACGCCTTGCTGGGTGCACCGATGGCCGCCGCGCTGGGCCTGCCGCGCGATACGGCGCGTCGGCTGGCCTTGAACGCGATGACCCCGACCCCGTCATCCCGGACTTGATCCGGGGTCCCGCTTCTTCGTCAATCACGCCGCGGCCAAGCCGCGTCGTCGGTCCTCGCGACGGCGAGGCCGGCCGGGCGTGCCGTCTAGCCTCGATTTAGCTGCGCT
>DASVUT010000026.1:0-2537 GCA_036386955.1 Sphingomonas sp.
ACGGAGGAGGCTCACGGCTTCACACACCCATCCAGCCCCTCGCGCCGTACCACGCCCACATAGCGCGCCAGCCGGTTGCCATGCCGCCGCACGAACCCGCGCGGCGCGATCGCGGCGCGTTTCTTGGGCAGCGGCAGGATCGCCGCGATCCGCGCCGCCTCGGTCGGGCTCAGCGTCGACGCGTCATGCCCGAAATAGCGGATCGAGCCCGCATTCGCGCCGTAGGTGCCGATCCCGGTCTCGGCGACATTGAGATACACTTCCATGATCCGCCGCTTGCCCCACAGCGCCTCGATCAGCACGGTGAAATACGCCTCGAAGGCCTTGCGCACATAGCCGCCGCCCTGGAAAAGGAAGACGTTCTTGGCGGTCTGCTGGCTGATGGTGGAGCCGCCGCGGATGCGTCCGCCGCGCGCATTCTGCGCCGCCGCGCTGGCGATCCCGCGCCAATCGAACCCGTTGTGCGTGCAGAAGCGCGAATCCTCGCCCGCGATCGCGGCACGCGCCATGTCGGGGTCCATCGCCGACAGCGCCATCCAGTCCTTGGTGACGCCACGCCCCTGCATCAGGTCGCCCGCCATCGTCCAGGTAAGGGGCGGCGGCACGAAACGCAGCGCACCGACCCACAGGACGGACTACAGCACGAAGGCGATGCCCGCCTTGAACAGCCACCGAAGGATGAGCGCCACGATCATCGCCAAAGCCCTAGCGCGACGCTTTCCGCGATGCCAAGACTACAAGGCGCAAGGAAAGAGCCGGCCGCCGATCACCGGCGCCGGCCGCTCCCGATCACGCCGCGATCAGCATCTTCTTTTCGCCCGCGATCCGCATCATCGCCTTTTGCAGCTTCTCGAACGCGCGGACCTCGATCTGGCGGACGCGTTCGCGGCTGACGCCGTAGACCTGGCTCAGCTCTTCGAGCGTCTGCGGATCGTCGGTCAGGCGACGCTCGGTCAGGATGTGCTTCTCGCGGTCGTTCAGGTCGTCCATCGCCGACACGAGCATGTCGTGGCGCACATCGGCTTCCTGGCGGTCGGCGAACACCTTGTCCTGCAGCGGTGCGTCATCCTGCAGCCAATCCTGCCACTGCCCCTCGCCATCCTCGCGCATGGGAACGTTCAGCGACGTGTCGCCGCCCATTGCCATGCGGCGGTTCATCGACACGACGTCGCTTTCCGCCACGCCCAGATCAGTCGCGATCTTGGTGACGTGCTCGGGCTTCAGATCGCCATCCTCGAACGCATCGAGCTTGGACTTCATCCGGCGCAGATTGAAGAACAGCTTCTTCTGCGCCGCCGTGGTGCCCATCTTCACCAGGCTCCACGATCGCAGGATATATTCCTGGATCGACGCGCGAATCCACCACATCGCATAGGTGGCGAGGCGAAAACCGCGATCGGGCTCGAACTTCTTCACGCCCTGCATCAGCCCGATATTACCTTCGCTGATCAGCTCGGACGTCGGCAGGCCATAGCCGCGATAGCCCATGGCGATCTTGGCGACGAGCCGCAGGTGGCTGGTCACCAGCTGCGCCGCCGCATCGGTGTCGCCATGTTCCTGGAACCGCTTGGCCAGCATGAATTCCTGCTCGGGCTGGAGCAGCGGGAATTTCTTGATCTCGGACAGATAGCGGTTGAGGCTTTGCTCGCCGCCGAGCGCCGGGATCGTCGCTGGAAGGTTGCCGCTCTTTGCCATGATCCTGTAACTCCCATCTTGGGCCGCACGCCACCGCATCGCAGCAACGCCATGACCCTGACTATACGTGAAGTACGCTGAACAGTTCCTGCATATCAGCAGGCATTGGACTCGTCAGTAACACGGGTTGCCCCGTGATCGGGTGAACGAACCCCAGTTGCGCGGCGTGCAGCGCCTGACGCCGAAAACGAAGCTGGTCCAACACCGCCTTCGATCCGGGCTTCGCCTTACCATAAACCGGGTCGCCGAGCAAGGAATGCCCGATCGACGCCATGTGCACGCGCACCTGATGCGTGCGTCCCGTCTCCAGCCGGCATTCGACCAACGCGGCTCCGTTCAGCGGCTCCAGGGTGCGGTAATGCGTCACCGCGCGCTTGCCAGTCGCGACGATCGCGATCGTCTTGCGGTTGGTGGGCGACCGCGCGAGCGGCGCGTCGACCTTGCCTGCCGCCGGCACCGGCTGCCCGCTGGTGATCGCCAGATAGCGGCGGTTGATCGAATGATCGTGGAACTGGCGCGCCAGCCCTTCATGCGCGCGGTCGGTCTTGGCCGCGACCATCAGCCCCGACGTATCCTTGTCGATCCGGTGCACGATCCCAGGCCGCGCGACCCCGCCAATGCCCGACAGGGACCCTCGGCAATGGTGGAGCAGCGCGTTGACCAAAGTCCCGTCCAGATTGCCGGCGGCTGGATGGACCACCAGCCCGGCGGGCTTGTCGACGACGATCAGATGCTCGTCCTCCCACGCGACGATAAGCGGGATGTCCTGTGCTTCGTTGTGCGGATCGGTCGGGATGGGCACGGCGACCGCGAACACGTCCCCGGTGCCTGCACGCTTGGCG
>DASVUT010000027.1:0-4489 GCA_036386955.1 Sphingomonas sp.
CTGACCTATAATGTCGGCGTCATGGCCGGGGGCACGCCCGGCGCGTTCGATGCCGATCAGCTCGTCGCGACCGGCACGGGCAAGCCCAACATCATTGCCGCCGGAGCGGTGGCCCGCGGTGATCTGCGCGCGCTCACCCCCGAACAGAATGAGCGGGTGATCGCGAAGATGAAGGCGATCGTCGCGCAGCACCTGCCAGGCACCGACGCAACGATCACCTTTTCCGATGGCTATCCGCCCATGGCGCCCACGCCGGGCAATCGCGCGATCCTGGACAAGTTGAACCAGGTCAACCGCGATCTCGGGCAGCCCGAAATGGCCGAATTCGACCCCGCCAAGCGCGGCGCGGCGGATTCGAGCTTCGTCGCCGCCGATGTCGATACGCTGGCGGGCATGGGCCCGATCAGCGGCAATGCGCATGCCGAAGGGGAATGGGTCGACCTTGCCAGCCTGCCGCGCCAGGCGCTGCGCAGCGCGGTCCTGATTTCGCGCCTGGCCACCGAGAAGAGGTGACTTGCGGCCGGCGTCGGCGCGGCGCATGGGATACCCGATCTTCCAAACCGGAGCTTACCCCGTGACGCTCAACAGCTACCTGACCCACTATATCGACGGCCAATGGGTCGAAAGCGACGGCGGGTGCCGCTACGAAGTGATCGATCCCGCCAGCGAGCAGCCGGTGACCGAGATTACGCTCGGCAGCGCCGCCGATGTCGACCGCGCGGTCGCCGCCGCCAGGCGTGCCTTCGAAAGCTGGTCGCAGACCACGCGCGAGGAGCGGCTGGCGCTGCTCGGTCGCATCATCGACGAGTACAAACAGCGCATCCCCGATCTCGCGCGCGCGATCAGCCAGGAGATGGGCGCGCCGATGGGGCTCGCCTCGGCGGCACAGGCCCCCACCGGCCTCGCGCATTTCAGCGCGACGGCCAAGGCGCTCGCCGCCTTCCAGTTCGAGGAACAGGTCGGCCGCGCGCGCGTCCTCCACGAGCCGCTGGGCGTCGTCGCGATGATCACGCCGTGGAACTGGCCGCTCAACCAGATTTGCGCGAAGGTCGCACCCGCGCTCGCCGCAGGCGACACGATGGTGCTGAAGCCGTCCGAGGAAGCGCCCGGCTGCGCGGTGATCCTCGCCGAAATCCTGGACGCCGCGGGCGTGCCCGCCGGCGTGTTCAACCTGGTCCAGGGCGACGGGCCCGGCGTTGGTGCTGCTCTGTCGAGCCACCGCGATGTCGACATGGTGAGCTTCACCGGATCCACGCGCGCCGGCATCGCGGTGGCGCAGGCTGCCGCGGCGACCGTCAAGCGCGTGCATCAGGAACTCGGCGGCAAGGCGGCGAACCTCGTGCTGGAAGGCGCCGATCTGGCGACCGTGCTGCCCCCGACGGTGGCGGGCGTGCTGGCCAATTCAGGGCAAAGCTGCATCGCGCCGACCCGCCTTCTCGTCCACGAAACGCAGGTCGCCGATGCGACCGCGTTCGTGAAGACGATGATGGAGGCAACGCCCGTCGGCGACCCGGCCGACATCGGCGGCCATATCGGACCCGTCGTCAACCGCGCGCAGTTCGACCGTATCCAGGACCTGATCCAGTCGGCGATCGACGAAGGCGCGACGCTTGTCACGGGCGGTCCGGGCCGTCCCGACGGGCGCAACGCGGGCTTCTACGTCCAGCCGACCTTGTTCACCAACGTCACGCCCGACATGCGCATCGCACGTGAAGAGGTGTTCGGCCCCGTCGCCACCATTACCACCTATTCGACGCAGGACGAGGCGATCCGCATCGCCAACGACACCGCTTATGGCCTGTCGGCGACGATCTCCGGCGATCCCACCCAGGCAGCCCAGGTCGCACCGCGGCTGCGCGCCGGGCTGGTGACGATCAACTCGTGGAGCCCCGACATCGCCGCGCCATTTGGTGGCTACAAGCAATCGGGCAACGGCCGCGAGAACGGCCGGTACGGCTTGGCCGACTTCATGGAGGTAAAGACGGTGGTGGGGATGCCCGCCTGATCCTTGTGCCTGACTGAGGCGGTCCGTATATACCGGATATACGGGAGGCAGACATGGGCGCGATCCAGGGCAAGGTGTTCAAATCCGGCAACAGCGCAGCCGTGCGGCTACCTAAGGAACTCGGTCTCGATATCGGCACGCTGATCACCATCCGAAAGGATGGCGACAGGATCACGATCGAGCCCACCGAGGATCCGGAGGATATACGCCGCGACCTGCGCGAGATGGGGGAGCAGATCGCCGCCCTGTGGGCTGCTGCTGGGGGACCTCCGGAGCCGGAAGTGCGAGAGCCGATCGAGTTTCCGGAGCGGCCGGGCCTCTGACGATGGCCATATTGCTGGACACCGACGTCGCGATTCATCTTCGCGACGGCGAACCATCGATCTGGAAGAGGCTGAACGATCGTTCGGAACGGCCCGTGCTTTCCATTCTGGCCCAAGTCGAACTGGAAGGCGGTGTCCTGCGCGATCGGATCGATGCGGGACGCAAGCGCCTCGCCCTTGACCTGTTGCTGCGGCGGATGATGATCCTGCCTTTCGATGAGGCATGCGTGGCGGTGTACCGCGTCATCATCGAAGCTCGCGGCTATAATCGACCCCGGCTGGTCGACCGGATGATCGCCGCCACCGCGATGGCGCATGACCTCACCCTGGTCACCATGAACGGCGACGACTTCCGCGACATCCCCGATCTGCGCCTCGAAGTCTGGCCAAGCCCTCAATAATCGCGGCTGACACGCACGTTCGCGCTTTGCCGCCCCAGGGTCGATATGCTCGACAGCAGCGACAGCCAGCGCGTCACCTGAAACTCCGCGCGGGTCGCGGAATAGCCCTGACCGTCGGTGACGATCTCTGCGTACAGCCGCCGCGTCACATACTTGCCCGCCGCCACCGACGTGCCCTGCCCCGTCTGCGGATCGGCGGGCAGGATGCGCAAGCGGTCGAGCCCCGCCGCGCGCCGTACCGCGTTGATCGGGTTCAGTCCCGATCCGCCGTCGTTCAACGCGGCGACCGCGGCGGCCAGTTGCAGCGCTTCGGGTGCCGACAAATTGGTGATGGAGGTACCGAACAACAGCCGCGACAACAGCTCGTCCTCGGGCAAGGCAGGAGTCGAGGTGAAGCCGACCTGGGGCTTGAGCGCGGTGCCCGTCACCCGGATCGACGCCGACAACCCGGTCGTGTCCGCATTCGCCGCGATGTCGAGCGCGGGGTTGACGGGGCTTTCGCCGCCGAACCGGATAACGCCGCGATCGAGCGCGAAGTCGCGGCCGGCGAACTCGTAATTGCCGCGCACCAGCCGCGCGATGCCGTCGATCGCGGGACTGGTCGGCTCGCCGCCGATACGCAGATTGGCGGACCATTCGCTCGCCAGCCCCAGCCCGCTGACCAGGACGCCGCGTTCGGCGCGGGCGCGGATGGCGAGCGTCCAGGGGCGCAACGGTGCCAGATCGTCTTCGCCGACGCCGCCCGGCACATTGATCTCGCGCACGCGCAGCCGCGGCACCGCGCTGGCGGCGCTCGCCTGCCCCAATCGGTACCGCGCGGCATCGAGCGTCACCTCGCCCGAGATCGTGCCGCCCCTCCCTTCGGATCGGAAGCGCAAGGGCCCGCTGACCGTTGCGCCGATGTCGTCGCGCGCGATCATCACCGCCCGGTCCGCCTGCACCGTCAGGTCGAGCCCGATGCCTGACAGAGCCGCGAAGTCGAAGCTGCCCGACCCGCTGACACGCCCCACCCGCCCGTCGTTCCGCCCCGCGTCGGCGGCAAAGCGGTCGATCGCCAGCCGGGATCCGGCGAAGCGCCCCGATGCCTGGACGCCGGTCAGCAATGTTCCCGTGGTGGCACTCTCGATCCGCGCGCCCGTCGCCTGGATGGCGCCGCGGATGACGGGCTGGCCGACGCGCCCGCCGACATCGGCGGCGATGCGCACCGGCCCGGACAGGTCGAACAGCTCCACCCCGGTCAGCCGCCACAGCGTATCGGCCGGCCCCGCATAGCGGACCTGCGCGACCAGCGCCGCCGCCCCGACCCGCATGGCTAGATCGCCGCCCCCGCTCAGGCGAAGGAGCGCCTGCGCGCGCCCGATCGTCTGCCCGCCGCTCGCAACCACCGCGCGCATCCCCAGCCGCTCCGGGCCGAGCACGCCGGCGACGCCGACATCGATGGGGCGCGACGACAGCACCAGCCCCGACCGGGTCAGCCCGCGCACGGTCATGTCGACGCGGCCGGTCGGCGCGGCGCCCGCCGCCGCACTCAGTTGCAGCGTCCCCGATGCCGTCCCGCCAAGCCCCAGCCCGGCACAACCAATGTCCAGGATCGCCAGTGGCATGCGCGTGAGGCGCGCATCAACCGACTGCGCGACACCGCCGAACCGCCCCGCCACCTCCGCCTCCCCGCCCGCGAAGGCCAATCGCGTCGGCTGCACGCGCCAGCCCTCGCCGTCGCGTGACACCAAGGCTGGCGAGAGCAGCCGAATGGGACGACC
>DASVUT010000028.1:0-2382 GCA_036386955.1 Sphingomonas sp.
GGTTCGCGACCTGGTTCATCTGCGCGCGGTTCTCGGCACGGCGCTTCCCGTGATCGCGGCTCGCACGGCGACCATTCGCGCGCAGGTGGAGGCGGCCCGGCAGTTGCAGGCAAGCGCCCTATCGGCGGCCGAGGCGCAACGGGCGGGCAGGGCACGGTTGGAGGCGGAGCGGACCGCGCTTGCCCGGCTGGAGGCGCGGCACCGCGCGCGCGCTGGGGCGCTGGGGCGGACGGCGCTGTCCGAGGCGGATCGCGCGCTCGCGCTGGGCGAGCAGGCCCGCGACCTGGTCGATCAGATGTCGCAGGAAACCGACGCGGCGCTGATTGCCGAGGCGCTAAGCCGTCTGCCTGGCCCAACCGCGCGTCCTGTCGCGGGCGGTGGCGTTGCGGCTGCAGGACGGGCTCGCGCGTACCGGCTGCCGGTGGATGGGCGGCTGGTCACCGGGTTCGGCGAAGTGTCCGCTGCGGGGGTGCGGGCGCGCGGACTGACGTTCGCGGTCGCGGACGGCGCGCGCGTGGTGGCCCCGGCGGGCGGGATCGTGCGCTTCGCCGGTCGGTTCCGCAGCTTCGGAACGATCGTGATCCTGGACCATGGCGATGGCTGGTCCACGCTGGTCGCCGGGCTTTCCGCCACGCCGCTGGCGCGCGAGCAAGGGGTCGCCATGGGGGAGCCGCTGGGCGTCGTACGCGGCGCCGATGCGCGGGTCACGGTGGAGCTGCGCCGTCGGGGGCGGCCGGTCGATCTGCTCGCGCTGACCGGGTAAGTGATACAGCCGGGGTTCATGGTGACTGGGCTTTGATCGAACGCGCGCGACCCGCTATATCACTGGGTCACCTTGCGCCGTCAGGAACCGTCTATGCGCCGTTCGTTCACCACCGCCACCGCAATCCTCGGCACGCTCGCGCTGGTGCCGCTGGCGACCGCCGCGATGGCGGCCGCCGATGCCGACACGTACCGCGAGTTCGACCAGTTCCTGGACGTTTTCAACCGGGTGAAGGCGAATTACGTCGACAAAGTCGATGACAAGACGCTGATCCAGGGCGCGATCAAGGGCATGCTGGAAAGCCTGGACCCGCATTCCAATTACGAAACCGGCATCGCGTACGATAATCTGCGCATCATGACCGAAGGCAGCTATGGCGGGCTGGGCCTGACGGTCGGGATGGAGGACGGCGCGGTCAAGGTCATCGCACCGCAAGAGGACACGCCGGGCGACCGTGCGGGCATCAAGGCCGGTGACATCATTCTGCGGATCAATGGCGAGCTGGCGTACGGGCTGACGCTGGACGAGGCGGTCGGCAAGATGCGCGGGCCCGCGGGCACCAAGATCTCACTGTCGCTGGTCCGCGCGGGCCGCGACAAGCCCATCGAGGTGACGATGGCGCGCGAGAAGATCATCCAGCGTCCGGTCAAATGGGAGGTGAAGGGTGATGTCGGATACATCAACATCAACACCTTTTCCGAAAGCACGGGGGCGGAGACGCGCGCGGCGATCATGGCGATCAATGCCGCGCTCGGCGGGCGCAAGCCGCTGGGCTATGTCGTCGACCTGCGCGACAATGGTGGCGGGCTGTTGAGCCAGGCGATCGCGGTCAGCGACGTGTTCCTGGACCGCGGCGAGATCGTGTCGCAGCGCGGGCGCGAGGCGGCGGACACCGACCGGTATTTCGCCGAATCGATGGTCAAGGGCGATCTGGCCAAGGGGCTGCCGGTCGTGGTGTTGACCGATGCGGGCACGGCATCGGCGTCCGAGATCGTGGCCGGCGCGCTGCAGGATCACCACCGCGGGCTGGTGATGGGCGAGCGGACCTTTGGCAAGGGATCGGTCCAGTCGGTGATCGAGATGGGGCAGAACCGCGCGCTGCGGC
The DNA here is from genome assembly GCA_036386955.1 of Sphingomonas sp. Taxonomy (GTDB): domain Bacteria; phylum Pseudomonadota; class Alphaproteobacteria; order Sphingomonadales; family Sphingomonadaceae; genus Sphingomonas. The sequence continues at coordinate 1,869 of DASVUT010000028.1, forward strand.
TGACCACGGCGCGGTACTACACGCCGGGGGGGCATTCGGTGCAGGAAGGCGGCATCGAGCCCGACATCGCGATCCCGCAGCTATCGGACCCCGATTACAAGTCGCGTCCGGTGTTCCGTGAGGCCGATCTTCGCCGGCACCTGATCAACGAGGTCAAGAGCGACAACAAGGTGCTGGAAGAGGATGTGAAGACCGATCCACGGTTCAGCCAGACGGCCGAACAGCTCAAGGCGCAAGGGATCGAAGACTTCCAGCTCTATTATGCGCTCAAGACGGTGGCGCGGCTGGGTGGGCAGACGCAGGTCGCCGCGGTGACGCGCGCGATGGTCAAGCCGCCTGCCCCGGCCGCGGCCAAGCCGTGATCCCAAGATCGACGGTTCTGGCGTTTCTGATTCCCTGTGCGGCGCTGGGCGCGGCGTGGGGGGCGCAGCTCATCGGGCATCTGTATCCGTGCGAGATGTGCCATTGGCAGCGGTGGCCGCATTATGCCGCGCTGGTGATAGCCGGCTTCGCG
>DASVUT010000029.1:0-3330 GCA_036386955.1 Sphingomonas sp.
CCGCGATCGGCGTGGTCCAGCAGTTGATCGAGGATCGCCTGCCGTGACCAGCCGCCATCGTGGCGGACCAGGACAGGCGCGGCGGAGCCGGTGCCGGCGAGCGCGACGGCGAGCCCCCTGGGCCGCGCGACCGCCTCGCCCGACCAGTCGATGACGGCGACACGGGCGAAGCGGCGGGTCAGGGCGTCGCCGCGATCACGTCGGCGGCGAAGCGGGCGATGTCGAAGCGGGCGGTGCCGGGGTCTTCGCCGCGGCGGACGATCACGAGCTTCTTCGAGGGAATGACCATGACATATTGGCCGCGATTGCCCTGCGCGGCGTAGCTGCCGGCGGGGAGCCCTTGCGCGGGGCCGAAGAGCCACATCGTCGCGCCATAGCCGGGGCCGGTGGCGGGCTGCGGGCCCGACGGTGTCGTCATGTAGCGCATCCAGCCTTCGGGCAGCAGGCGCTTGCCCTGCCACACGCCGTCCTGGAGCCAGAACTGGCCAAGCCGGGCGAGGTCGCGGGCGGTGGACCAGACTTGGCTGGAGAGGATGTAATTGCCGCGCCAGTCCTGCTCGGCATAGGTGTCGGCCATGTCGAGACGCGCAAACAAAAGCACGTTGGCCGGGAGCGGGCTGGCGTAGGTCTGTTGATAACGATGTTCGAGTGCACGAACCGCCAGAAGAATGTCATTGTTGGCATAACGAAACGTGGAATTCGGCCGAGCGATCAACGGCCAAGCGACTGTTTCTTCGGTCACGGCCGTCCCGCCGAAATATACCGCGTCAGTGCGATTGCCCGCTGTCGGGCTATATAGTCCGCTCGCCATGCGAAGCAGATGATCGAGCGTTATCGCGCGACGAGGATCGCCAGTGTGTTGCCATTCAGGAATCGGCGCTGGAAGTTTAACATCCAGCAACTTCAAGTTCACGCCGATGCCGAGGAGAGTGCCGGCCATGCTTTTTGCAACCGACCATGTGCGCTGGGGAGTTCGGGTCGTGAACCCTCGCGCGTAACGCTCGGCCACATGGCGGCCGTCACGCGTCACAATGACAGCGGTCGTGTCGACACCGTTGCCGTATCGGCTGCCGGCAAACGCGCCGTCGACCGCTTTCCTCAGTGGTCCCGACGCGAAGTCTTTAGTTTCGTCGCGCAGGCGCCAAGGCGCACGAGCGAAGGGACCAGGGTCGAAGCGTAAGCGCTGCCCGGTCGCGCCAACGTCGACCCCGATCGGCAGTATCGTGCAGCCCCCTCCAGTTTCTACCCGCGCGACGCGCGGCGGCATGTCCGGGTCGTATTCGACCAAGACGCGGTCGCCTTGCTCGTCGATGGTCGACGGCATGGCTCCGATGATGGCGTCGTATTCGCGGTAGATGCCTCTGAGCTCGTGTGTTTCGATGCTCGCACGCGACCGCTGCACGCCTGACTCGCGAGCGTTGAAGATCCCGGAACAGAGCGTCAGCGCCTTGTACCCGGCGGCGATGGCGCGGGTGTAGGGGGAGGGTTCGGGCGGCGTGGGTTGCTGCGCGGTGGCGGGGCTCGCGAGCAGGATCGCGGCGGCCGCGAGGGCGGTGATTCGTGTCCAGCCGCGCTGACGAAGTTCAGGAAGTGCGCGATACGTGGTCGTCGGAATCGCCCTCGCTGCGGGGTGGCGGGTGGTGGGGTGAGGGCGTGATGCTGCGATCATGTGGAGGAGTGACGCAGAGGAAATCCAACATTGCAAGGGGGATGGTTAGGGCTGTCGAGAGATGCGGCTGGGCGTCTGCGGCCTGGCCGGTTCTTCAATCCTCCCCGGGACGGGGAGGTGGCGCGAAGCGACGGAGGGGGTTCGCGGAGAGCACCGCCTCCCGGTTGCCAACCCCCTCCACCGCCGGCTGAAGAAGCCGGCCGTCCCCCTCCCCGTCCCGGGGAGGATCAAAGGGCGCCAAGTCTCAGGCCGAGCCATTTCTGCGGTCGGCCCACCAGGCCATGCGTTCGGCGAGGCGCTTTTCGAAGCCTCGATCCGTGGGTTGGTAGAAGGTCTGGGGCGGGAGGTCTTCGGGCCAATAGTTCGCGCCCGAAAAACCGTCCTCGGCGTCGTGGTCGTATTCGTAGCCTTTTCCATAGCCGAGATCGCGCATGAGCTTGGTCGGCGCGCCCAGGATCGACTTGGGCGGGCTAAGCGAGCCGTGGTCCTTGGCGACCTTCCAAGCGGCCTTCTGCGCCATGTACGCCGCGTTCGATTTGGGCGCGGTGGCGAGGTAAAGGCAGGCCTGGACGATGGCCAGTTCGCCTTCGGGGCTGCCCAGGAAGTCGTAGGTGTCCTTGGCGGCGATGCATTGGACGAGCGCCTGCGGGTCGGCGAGGCCGATGTCCTCGACCGCGGCGCGGGTGAGGCGGCGGAGCACATAGAGCGGTTCTTCGCCCGCGGTCAGCATGCGCGCGAGATAGTAGAGCGCAGCGTCGGGATCGCTGCCGCGGATCGATTTGTGGAGCGCGGAGATGAGGCCGTAATGACCCTCGCGATCCTTGTCGTACACGGCGACGCGGCGCTGGAGGAGCGCGCCCAGGGCGGCGGCGTCGAGCGGTGCGGGCAGGTCGATCGAGAACAGCGTCTCGGCCTGGTTGAGCAGGAAGCGGCCGTCGCCGTCCGCGCTGGCGACGAGCGCTTCGCGGGCGGCTGGATCAAGCGGGAGCGGGCGACCTTCTTCCTCCTCGGCGCGGGCGAGGAGTTGGCCCAGCGCATCCGGGCCCAGGCGGTGGAGGATGAGGACCTGCGCGCGGCTGAGCAGGGCGGCGTTGAGTTCGAAGGACGGGTTCTCGGTCGTGGCACCGACGAGGGTCACCGTGCCATCCTCGACGAAGGGGAGAAAGCCGTCCTGCTGCGCGCGGTTGAACCGGTGGATCTCGTCGACGAAGAGCAGCGAGTGCTGGCCGGCACGGGCATGGTCGCGCGCTTCGGCGAAGACGCGCTTGAGGTCGGCGACGTTGGAGAACACCGCCGAGATCTGGACGAAGCGCAGCCCGACAGCGGCGGCGAGCAGACGGGCGATGGTGGTCTTGCCGGTGCCGGGCGGACCCCAAAGGATCATCGACGACAGCCGCCCGGCCGCGACCATGCGCCCGATCGCGCCGGTCGGTCCGGTCAGGTGATCCTGCCCGACGACATCGGCCAGGGTGCGCGGACGCAGGCGGTCGGCGAGCGGGCCGGTGGAGGGCAGGTCGGGGGCGGGGGGCGCGTGCCCGGCGAAGAGGTCGGCCATGGCTAGGCGATATAGGCCGATGGTGGCGAAGGTGCCACATCTGGAAGTCTAAGACATATCTGGAGCGGTCTTGATGTTCGGTAATCACGATGTATCTTGGCGGTAT
>DASVUT010000030.1:0-3988 GCA_036386955.1 Sphingomonas sp.
GATTGCGTGGAACCTGTGGGGATCGCCCAAGTTTGATCCCAGCTTCGTGGTTTTGGCAATGATGGCGTCGGTGGAGGCGATCTTTCTGTCCACCTTCGTGCTGATCAGCCAGAACCGCATGGCCGCCGCCGCCGACGAACGCGCCGACCTCGATCTCCACATCAACCTTCTCGCCGAACACGAATTGTCGCGCATGGCGGGTCTGCTGGCAGAGGTGGCGAAACGGGTGGGGGTAGAGCCACCCGCAGACGACCTGGGCGAGATTCTGGCTGATGTGCAACCCGAACGCGTGCTGGACGCGATCGCCGCGCGCGAACGCCCCGAATGACGCCTCACGCGACCGCCTGGACCCGCACCGTAGGCGCATAGCGTTCGATCATGGCCGCGCAGAAATCCGCGAACCCTTGCGGATCGCGCGCGGGGCTCGTGTGGTGCGGCTCGATCCCCAGATGCTCGGGCGTGAAGCAGAAAGTGACGGTGGTATCGAATTCTGCCAGCGCCTCCATCTGCCGATCGAACCAGTCGATCGCATTTGGCCGGAACGAGTCCGCCCAGGACAGCCCGGTGCGCAGCTTCCTCGTGCCCAACCGCCGCAGCCATTCGACGGCGCTGTCGAGCCGTGGGTCTTCGTAATGGAACCATTGCATCAGCCCCATCTCGCCCGCCACCTTGGCATATTCGTCGAGTGCGGGTTTGGGCGTGCCGTCGGCGCGGATCAGCCCCATGTAGAAATGCCGGTAATAGCTCGACCCCTCCGCCTCACGGTGCCGGGTCGTGGCACCCCATTCGGTCGGCAGGTCGAACAGCGAATACCAATAGACCTGCGGCACCCGGTCGATCAGCAATTCGGCGGTCTTCTGCACGCCGAACACCTGGACCTCCTCGGCCCCGAACGACCCCACGCCGACCTCGGTCACCCACACCGGGAGGTGCGTGACGCCCTCGATCTCGGCGATCTTGGCGGGCCAGTCGTGGATCGACCACAGGTTCCAGTCCAGCGGAAAGCCATGCACCGCGACCACGTCGACCGCGTCCAGCGCGCCCAGTCGGTCCAGCGTCTGGACCCAGGCCGGGTCGATCGGCGACATGCCGCCCAGCACGCGCGTCACAACGGGATTGGCCCGCGCGATGGCAGTGCCGGCTCGGCGCACGGTGTCGGCGAAGATCGCCCAATCGGGATCGAGTGCCGGGTCCCAGTGGGATTTGTTGTTCGGCTCGTTCCAGATCATCGCCGCTTCGATCACGTGTTGCTTCCCCCATTTGTGTCACTGCGCGCCGGATAGACGGCCGCGGGTCCATGCTCGGCATAAGGCACGGGCGCGACCCGACAAAGATAGACCTCGTTCTCCGGGCTCGCCTCCACCGTGAACCCGGCCGCCCGCAACATCGCTTGCGAACACGCGCGGTTCGGCGCCCACCAGTTGGTCCAGTCATGGGCGAACTGGCGCTCGATGAAGTGCATCTTAGGATAAGCGGGGTCGTCGAAGAAGGCAGGGGGGTCCCATGTCCCCGGCGTATGGAACGGGTGATCCTCGATCGGCACCCATTCGCTGCGCGACCCTTGCTGCATCGTCTGAAACAGCATCAGGTCGCCCGCGACATGCTCGCGGATCAGGTCCAGCGCGAGCAACGGGTGGCGCAGGTGATACAGCACGCCCATGAAGATCACGAGGTCGAACCGCTCGCGCAGACTCGCCACGTCATAAACCGACAGCTTAGCGAACTCGACGCCGTCGAAGCCCAGCACCTCGGTCGCGAGCCGCGCCTGCGCGAGATACCGGTCGTCCCAGTCGATCCCCAGCACGCGTGCCGCGCCGCGCCGCTTCATCTCGACCGAATAGAAGCCCGCATTGCACCCGATATCGAGCACCGTTTTGCCGGTCAGGTCGGCCGGTATCGCGTCGGCGAAGCGCGCGAACTTGAAGCGGGGATAGTCGCCCAGGAAATGTTCGGGCGCGGTCATCACGCCGTGGCCCAGGTCGATATTGTGAAACCAGGGGCCCAGCGCCTCGACCCGTTCGCGCAACTCCATCAACCAACCCTCTCGTTCAGGCTCATCAGCCGGGCACCCCAATCACCGATCGCGATGCGCGTAACAGACGCCGGCCCGATGTCGAATCGCAGCAGATTGTCCATCGGCAGACCCAGGACATGCGCCACCGCGCCGCGGATCATGTCGAAATGCGTGACCATCGCGATCACCGCGCCTTCGGGTCCGGCCGCAGCCGCCGCATGCATGTGAATGACGATCCGCGCCTGCGCCTCGCCCATCGTCTCGCCGCCGGGAATGCGCGCGCTGCCCCGATGCGTGTTCCAGGCGGCCCAATCGGGGTCGTCGTTCAGGCTGTCGAACGCGGCGCCCGTCCACCGGCCCATGTCGATCTCGGTTAGCGCCTGGACGGCGGTCGGTTCGGACAGCGCGCACGCGGTGGCGATCGCCGTTGCCGTCTCGCTGGCGCGGGTGAGCGGGCTGCACTCAACACGCTGAATGCCTTCACTCGCAAATGCTGCGCCGAGCCGAACGGCCTGACTGCGCCCCACTTCGCTCAAGGCGACGTCCGGCGTTCGCCCGGACAGCCGCCGATCCAGATCAATATGCGCGGCATGGCGCACCAGCAGGATCGTCACCGTCATCTCGCCCCGCCCTCTGTCACGCATCTGCAATAATTCGACCGAGCGCCGTCGGCCCGGTCAGGTGAAGGAACAAAGAAGAAGAAGCGTCGTTCCACGTTGATAACGACAAACGCGATTTGGGGGCAAACGCGACAGATGACCTTCGTTTCCATGACCGGACGCCAGGCGTCCCTGATTTCGATCAATTCACCCGCATGAGCGGAACCGTCCTGATCACCGGCGGGGCCGGTTTCATCGGCCGGTTCGTCACCGACGAACTTCTCCGCCGCGGCCATAATGTCCGTATTCTGGATAGCCTGATCGAACAGGTTCACGGCGTGATGGAGGATGGTGAGCGACCGCCCTTGCTCAACCCCGATGCCGAGCTGATCCGCGCTGATGTCCGCGACGGTGATGCGGTCGCGCGGGCGTTGGACGGGGTAGACTCGGTCGTCCACCTCGCTGCCGAGGTCGGCGTCGGGCAGTCGATGTACGAGGTCGAACGCTATACCTCGACGAACGATGTCGGCACCGCCGTGCTGTTCGAGAAGCTGATCGACCACCCCGTCCGGCGGGTCGTGACGGCCTCGTCCATGTCGATCTATGGCGAAGGGCTCTACCGCGACGCCGACGGCGCGCTGGTGCAGGACGCCGAGCGTCACGGGCTGAAGGATGGCCTGTCCAATTGGGAACCGGTCGACGCGCAGGGGCGCCCGCTCGCCCCCGTGGCGACGCCCGAATGGAAGCGCCCGGCGCTGTCCTCCATCTACGCGCTGAACAAATATGTTCAGGAACGCACGACCCACATCATGGCCGCGCCGTACGGGATGGAGGGCGTGTGCCTGCGCCTGTTCAACGTCTATGGGCCCGGGCAGGCGCTGTCGAACCCCTATACAGGCGTGCTCGCGATTTTCGCGTCGCGGTTCCTCAACGGCCAGCGGCCGATGATCTTCGAGGATGGCGAACAGCGGCGCGATTTCGTCCATGTGACAGATGTCGCCCGCGCCTTCTCCGACGCGCTCGTGCTGCCTGCTGCGGTCGGCGGCACGTTCAACATCGGATCGGGTGTCGATCGTTCGGTCAGCGACGTCGCGATCGAGCTCGCCCGCGCCATGGGCAAGAACGACCTCGAACCCCAGATCGTCGGCAAGGCGCGGATCGGCGATATCCGCCATTGCTTCTGCGACGGCAGCCTCGCGGCCGAAAAGCTCGATTTCCGCGCCACGGCTGATTTCCGCGAAGGCTTGGCCGAACTCGCCGAATGGGTCGCCCGGCAGACCGCCACAGACAATGTCGAAACCGCCCGCGCCGAACTGGAAAAGCGGGGACTGGTCGCGTGAGGGGTTCTTCTGAAATCCTCCCCGGAACGGGGAGG
>DASVUT010000031.1:0-2398 GCA_036386955.1 Sphingomonas sp.
GGGTTCGCCCGGACTTTGCAGGTAACCCCGGATGAGGTGCTAGAGCGAGTCGGCGTGCCTCTGGAGCGGACCCAGACAGTCGCGCTTCCCCCATTCAACGCCCGCGTCCAAGCCTTCGAAGGCGACGGCCTGGAAAGCCCAAGCGACGACCTCCCCGTCTGGGGCACCGGCATAGGAACCGAACGGCTTTTTGACGGCGAAGCTGTAGAGCAAACAGACCTCAACAGCGGAGCAGTCTTGGAATACGTTCGCCGCCCCGCCATCCTCAAGGGCAAGAAGGAAGCCTACTCGCTCCACGTCACCGGAAGCTCAATGCATCCCGCGTTGCCGGACGGGGATCAGGTCGTTGCTTGCCGGAACATGCCGCTTTCCGCCGGCGACAACGTGGTCGTGTACCTTCGCGACGATAGCACGGATGATGGCCAAACGACGCGTGGCGTGCTGGTGAAAGAGCTTGTGCGACGCTCGGCAAGCTGGGTGGAGCTGCGCCAGTATAGCCCGGCGCTGGACTTCCGCGTGCCGATGTCCGACGTGCTGCGCATCGACCGCATCCTCACGAAGCGCGAGATGCTGTCCTAACGACCTCCTGAGTGCTGCTCCATGATCCTGATCTACATGAACACCATGGAGTGGGGCGGCGTCGATCAATTCGTGACCGGCTTCGCGCACTACCTGCGAGCGGCGGGGCGCGAGTTTGCCATTCTGGATCGCCAAGGTTCGCGGTTGCGGTCCGATCTCCCATGGGCGGCGTTCGTCACGTCGGATAACGTGGCCACCCTAAAGGGGCGTGTGACCCAAATCTTCCTTCCCTCGATATCGAAGGTCATCGATCCCGAGCTACCGTGGAGCGTCGCGGCCGATGCCACGGTCTTTACATGGGTGGTCCAGAAGAACGACGCACTCTACCAATACTTCCCACATAGCCAACGGATTGTGCGCCGCTTTGGCTTTGCCGCCGTACCGTGGCTATTCCGCCTGCTGAGCAGCTACCGCAAGCGGATCGACGCGCTGTTCCAGGTAATGCTAGATCGCCGCGCCATGGCTTTCATGGATAGCGTGACCGTCAGTGCGTTCCGATTTTTCTACCCGGCCGTCCGCTTCGAGCCCGCCTATATCCCGATTCCCGCCGCGGTCGGCGATTCGATCGATGCGCGCGCGCCGGACGACGGACCGTTCACATTCGGCTATCTTGGTCGGGTCGACGCGTTCAAGTTTTCGGCGCTAGGGCCATTCGTCGCGCACCAGCTCAGCGCCATCGCCAAGGCGCGGCCCGTCCGCCTGCTAGCGATCACGGCCGGGACGCACGAAGCGGCGCTGCGACAGGTATGCGCCGGCGCAGGGGTGGAGCTCGACTTGCGGGGGTTCATGCCGAACACAGAGGCCCGAATGGTCATGCGGCAAGAGGCGCATCTCGGCGTCGCCATGGGAACCGCCGCCCTGGACATGGCCGCCACCGGGTTGCCGTGCGTGTTCCTAGATCCCGCCGAAAAGCCCGGCTGGCCAGCACAGACCAGTTATCGGTTCGTGCACGAATCGTCGGACTACATGCTTGGCGAATGGCGCGACTTTCCCGCCTATGCGGGAGGAGTGCGCTCGCTATCCGAGACAATCGATATGGTGAAGCGCGACGCCGGCGTGGGCGAACGGGGACGCGAGCATGTCCGGCGCGTCCATTCGCCCGATCGCGTCCATGCCATGCTCCTAAGCGCGATCGAAGGCTCCGCGGTCACCATGCGCGAGCTGGAGCCGATCGCGAAGACGGTAACGAACGCCAATGCGCGTGACTTGGCGTTCTTTGCTCGGATGCGACGTGTTGTAGAAAGGTGAAGTGGAAAGTGTGACTGGCGCGGGCCCCTACAAAAAACGTGAGCCTCACGCACATTAGCGATTGACTCACATGTGCGTATGACGCACAACCCCTCTCATCAGCCCACCCCCGGGCGATGGGAGCATCGAAGTGGCGACACTCACAGAACTACTCGCCCGCTGGGACAGCGGCGACGACAAGCCCTTCAGAGGCTCGCTGATTGACTGGTCCGCGTACGAAGCCGATCCGACCAACGTCAGTTGCATGTGTGCGCAAGGACAGGTGCTCCACCTCGTCGCCGGCTGGACCCCGGAACGCATCGCCGACACCGAGCAAGCCGCCGCAGACCGCGAAGTCGCCAAACTGCTGAACATCAGCACGGCGCACGCGATCCTGCTGCGCAATACCAATGACAAGGCGGACGGCGCGCCGTCGATCGTGCTGACCCATCCCGAGCGTGTCATCGGTGATCAGGCCCAGACGATCCTCGCATTCTGGCGGCATCTGGACCGGATGACAAATGAGCAATGGGCCGCCGCTAGGGCCGCCGCTAGGGCCGCCGCTAGGGCCGCCGCTTGGGACGCCGCTGGG